>JBFXBB010000116.1:0-8748 GCA_050183685.1 Amphiplicatus sp. | reverse complement strand
AACTCCGGCCCTGTCGCTCGGATCGAAATTGAGCTGCATGTCCTTCCCCGTGTCATAGCGGTCGATGGCGAGGAAATCATAGGGCGCGCAGGAAATAACGGCGCGAAGGGCGACTTGTTCGGCGACTTTCCAGACCTGGTTTCCCGATAGGCTGATTTGCAGCGCGTTCGCCACCCGCGGCTGGCCTTTCAGACTGCCGTCGCGGTTGAGTTCGAATTCGACCTGGACCCTCAGCTTTTCAGGCTCGGGCGCGCCGATCAGCGCCGAGGTCTGCCAGCAGCGGGAGACCGCCGCCTTCATTTTCGCGATGTCGCTCGCCGCGAGCCGGTCGCCGGCGCCGACCTGCTGTTGCGGACGCTCGGCCTGATTGGGCGTTTCGGACGGCGCCTCGACCGGTTTTGACTCCGCCTTCTTCGCCTTGTCGACCAAGGCCGAGAGCCGGTCGAGATCGAGATCCTCGGACTCTTTCGGCTTCGGCTTCGGTTTCGGCTTTTCCTTCGGCGGCTCTGGCTTTTTCTCCTCGACCTTCGCCTCCGGCTTTGGCGCCGGCTTTGGCGCCGGCGCGGGTTCGGGTTTTGGCTCTGGCTTTGGCTCGGGTTTCGGCTCAGGCTTTTTCTCCTCGACGGGCTTTGGCGGCTCGGCCTTTTCGGGCGGCGCGGGCTCGGGCTTTTCTTCCGGCTTCGGTTTCGGCGCGGCCGCCGGCACGCTCGTCCTCTCGGCAAGCTCGGCTTCCGAGATCACCTCGATCGGCACATAAGGCTCGGGCTCGACCTTAGTGCGCCAGTTTTCGGGAAGCGTGAGGAAAGCGAGCCCGACCGCGCAAAGATGGAGCAGAATGGAAGCGACGACGCCGAAACGCATGGGTCTCGCTCTTTCCTTTCGGCGCTATTTCAGCTCGGGGTCGGTGACGAGTCCGAGCTTGCGGAAGCCCGCCGCGTTGATGCGCCCCATCACGCGCATGACGTCGCCATAGGAGCGCGACTGGTCGCCGCGAAGATAGATCTGCTGATCATAGCCGGCGGTCGCGATCGCTTCGAGCCGCGGGACAAGGCCGTCGAGATCGACCGCCGTCTCCTGCACATAGATGACGCCGTCGCTGGCGACAGTGACGGTCAGGGGCTCGCCCTGATCGGGGATCGGCTTTGCCGCGGTTTCCGGAAGGTCGACCGAGACGCCGACCGTCAAGAGCGGCGCGGCGATCATGAAGACGATGAGGAGGACGAGCATGACGTCGACAAGCGGCGTCACATTGATCTCGGCCATCGGCCGCGTGCGTCCCGGCCGATGCCGGCCGGCGCCGCTCGATCCGCTGACGATTCCGACCGCCATCAGCGCGCCCTTTCGTCAAGCTGGCGCGACAGGATCGCGGAGAATTCATCCGCAAACCCCTGCAAGCGCACCGCAAAGGAATTGAGCGCGGCCGAATAGCGGTTATAGCCGACGACCGCCGGAATGGCGGCGACAAGCCCGAGCGCCGTCGCAAAGAGGGCTTCGGCGATGCCGGGCGCGACGACCGCGAGATTGGTGTCCTTCGTCACCGCGATCGCCTGAAACGAGGTCATGATGCCCCAGACCGTGCCGAGAAGGCCGACAAAGGGCGCCGCCGAGCCGATGGTCGCAAGGACGCCGAGGCTGCGCTCGGCGCTTTCAAGCTCGCGCGCGACGGCGACGTTCATCACCTTGTCGATGCGCTCCTTGGCGCCGGCGACGAGCGCGTCGGTGCGGCCCGCATCGCGCGCGCGCGCCCACTCGCCCATGCCGGCGATGAAAACGCGCGCCATCGGGTGATCGCCCTTGTCGCCGAGCTTTCTTTGCAGATCGTCGAGCGGACGGCCCGACCAGAACTGGTCTTCAAAGCGGCGCGACTTGCCCTTGAGGCGGCCGAACAAGAGCGATTTGTCGATGATGATCGCCCAGGACCAGACCGAGGCGAGCGCAAGAACGCCCATCACGACCTTGACGACGGCGCCCGCGCTCCAAAACAGGCTCCACAGGCTGAACTCGCCGCCGAGACCTGCGGCCGTCGTCACGACTTCCGTCTCCATGATCGTCCTTCCCCTCGCGCTCGCCCGCGCAATGGTAACCATGACGCGCGGGCCGTCGTTAAATGCCTCGCGTCATGGTTACCATTGCGCGGCGGACCTTTGATAGCCCGTTCGCCGCGAAATAAGCATACAAATTCGGCGAAAGTCAGGCCCGCCCCGTTTTTCTGAAATGCTTTGATACGAATGACGGCATGAGGGCGATTTTCGGATTTGTAATGGACGCTCAAACCCGGAGCTTGGCGAGAAGATCGCCCGGCAGGCGGCGCGGGCGGCCTTCGGGGCTCATCGAGACGACCTCAACCTCGGCGCGAGCGACGAGCGTTTCGTCCCGCCAGATCTCCTGCGCGACCGACAGGCGCGCGCCGCGGCTTTCCGCAAATCCCGTGCGGATGTCGAGGAGATCGTCGATCCGGGCGGGCGCGGCCCATTCGACCGTCATTTTCCGGACCGCGAAGATGAGGGGCTCGGGCCGGGCGAGAAGCTCCGTATGCGTTACGCCGCGCTCGCGGAGCGCCTCCGTCCGGCCGCGCTCGAAGAAGTGCAAATGCCGCGCGTGATAGACGCGGCCGGAAAAGTCCGTGTCCTCATAGTAAACCCGGATCGGAAGACGGAAGAATTTCTCAGGCATCGAACAAATCGCTCCCCGCGGAGCGGGGCGCTTGTAAGCCGAGATGGCGCCACGCGCTCGCCGAGAGAATGCGGCCCCTTGGCGTCCTCTGAATAAGGCCGCATTGCAGGAGGAAAGGCTCGACAACATCCTCGACCGCGTCGCGCGCTTCGGCGAGCGCCGCGGCGATCGTCTCGACCCCGACCGGGCCGCCGCCGAAATGCTCCGCGATCAGACGAAGATAGCGCCGGTCGAGCGGGTCGAGGCCGAGGGCGTCGATTTCGAGGCGCTTCAAGGCGCGGTCGGCGACGTCGCTGGTGATCTTTCCCGAGCCCTCGACCGTTGCGACGTCGCGCACGCGGCGAAGGAGCCTGCCGGCGACGCGCGGCGTTCCGCGCGCCCGGCGCGCGATCTCCATCGCCCCGTCGGCCGCGATCGGCGCGGAAAGCTTGTCCGCCGCGCGGGCGACAATCGCCGCGAGATCCTCGGCCGCGTAGAAATCGAGCCGCACCGGAATGCCGAACCGATCGAGCAGGGGTTTTGCAAGGAGCCCTGAGCGCGTCGTCGCGCCGATCAGCGTAAAGCGCGGCAGGTCGATCTTCACCGAGCGCGCGGACGGCCCCTCGCCGATCATCAGATCGAGCGCGAAATCCTCCATCGCCGGATAAAGCACCTCCTCGACGGCCGGCGTCAGGCGATGGATTTCGTCGATGAAGAGAACGTCGCGCGGTTCGAGATTGGTGAGCACCGCCGCAAGGTCGCCGGGTTTCGTGATCGCCGGCCCCGAGGTCGAGCGGAAGGCGACGCCGAGCTCATTGGCGACGATATGGGCGAGCGTCGTCTTGCCGAGCCCCGGCGGCCCGTGAAAGAGCACGTGATCCAAGGCCTCGCTCCGCGCTAAGGCCGCCTCGACAAAGACCCGGAGATTGTCCTTGGCGCGCGGCTGGCCGACGAAATCGTCGAGGCGCTTGGGGCGCAGCGCCGCATCGGCGTCGTCGAGCCTCTGCTCGCCGTCGATCAGGCGGTCGTCCTTGCGAGCGGGCTCAGCCATGTTTGTCCTTAAGGGCGCAGGTCGAAGGGGGCAGGGTGCAGTTAACGCGCGTCATCTTGCTGCACCCTGCACCCTTCGACCTGCGCCCTCTCATGCCGCCAATTCCTTCAGCGCGCGCTTGATCAGATCTTCAACGCCCGCTTTTTCGCCCAATCCGTCCGCCGCCGCCGCGACCGCGCGGCGCGCGTCGACGCCGTCATAGCCGAGATTGGAAAGCGCCGACACGGCGTCCGCCTTCGCGTTCTTCTCTCCGGCCATCACGCGCGCGACGGCGGCAAGCGTTGCGCCGGACGCCGGGATCACGCCGACTTTCGAGGCGAGCTCCGCCGCGATTCGTTGCGCAAGCTTCTTGCCGACGCCATGCGCCCGGGAAATCGAGGCGACGTCTTCGGCGGCGATCGCATCGTAAAGATCGTCCGGCGGCAGGACCGACAGCACGGCGAGCGCATGGCGCGCGCCGACGCCGGCGACGCTTTGCAACAGCCGAAAGGCCTGACGCTCGCTCTCGTTTTCAAAGCCGTAAAGGCGGATCAGATCCTCGCGCACCAGGGTCTCGATCACGAGCCGCGTCATTTCGCCGAGCCTTAAATGCTGGAGGAGCCGCGCCGAGCCGTAAACCTCATAGCCGACGCCGTTGACATCGATGACGGCGACATCGGCGTCGATCGCGGCGACTTTGCCTGTGAGCCTGCCGATCATCTCGCCATCATCCTTTGTTGAAGCGCGATCGCGCCGCGCAGATGCGCGTGACAAATGGCGACGGCGAGCGCATCCGCCGCATCCTGGGGCGGCGCGCCGCAAGCCGGCAGCAGGACCTTCACCATCGCCTGCACCTGACGCTTTTCGGCATGGCCGCGCCCGACCACCGCCTTCTTCACGCTGTTCGTCGCATATTCAAAGACATCAAGACCCGCCATCGCCGGCGCGATCAAGGCGGCGCCCCGCGCCTCGCCGAGGACGAGCGCGTCGCGCGGGCTCTGATTGACGAAGGTCTCCTCAACCGCGGCCTCGTCGGGCCGGTGCGTCTCGATGAGCGCGGCGAGCGCTTCGGCGATGAAGGCGAGGCGCGCCGCGCGGGAGGAGCGCTTCGGGCGGATGACGCCCGCCGCGACAAAGCAAAGCCGCGGGCCGTCGCTGTCGACGACGCCCCAGCCGGTCGCCGCCGAGCCCGGATCGACGCCGAAAATGCGAATCACGCTCATGCGGGGGAGCATAGAAGAGTCGGAACGAAACGGGAATCTCGAAAGCCGGGACCTCTGTCATGCCGGGTGCGGCGACGGCCGAACCCGGGATGACCAGCGAGGGGTGAAATGACCCACGCCGCGCGCGCCGCGGCGCCGGTTATGGCCGGGCGGCAGAACCGGCGAGCCTCGCGCGGAGCGTTTCGGCCTCGGCGCGCGCCTCGTCGGGAAGCCCGCCGCCGGCGAGCGCGCGGTCGAGCCACATCAGCGCGAGGCCCGGATCGACCGCGCGCCCGTCGCCTTCGGAAAGCGCGATTGCGTAAAGGAACTGGCCCTGCGCGTCGCCGGCCCTCGCCGCCTTCTCGAACCAGTCGGCGGCGCGCTCGCCCGCGCCCGCCTCGCCGCGATGCGCCATCAGGCCGAGCGCGACATAGGCCTCGGCGAGGCCGCCCTCGGCCGCTTTTTTCATCAGGCGATAGGCCGCGCCCGGCCCCCGCGCGGCGCGCCCGTCGAGCAGCATGAGGGCGAGGTTATAGGCGGCGTCGGGGTGGCCTTTCGCGGCGGCGCGCTCGAAATAGTCGGCCGCCTTGACGTCGTCCTGCGCAACGCCCTCGCCATAGAGATAGGCGTTGGCGAGATAATGCTGTGCGGCGGGATCGTCGAGCGCGGCCGCCTTCTTAAAATAGTCGGCCGCCCGGGCGCGATCGGCGGGAACGCCGCGCCCGTCGGCATGGATCTCGCCGAGCCGCGTCAAGGCGCCGGCATGGCCCTGATCGGCGGCGAGGCGAAACCAGCCCAGAGCATGCGCGTCATTCGCCTCAACGCCGTCGCCGAGATAAGCAAGATCGCCCAGCGCATATTGCGCATCGGCGTTTCCGGCGGTCGCGGCGGCGTAATAAAGATCGATCGCATGCGACAGATTTTTCGGGGCCCCGAGCCCATATTGCTCAAGATAGCCGAGCATTTGCTGGGCGTCCTTGTCGCCCGCCTCGACGAGGGGCGCGATCAGCGCGCGCGCGCCGGAATAATCCTTTTCAAGTAGGAGCTGAAAGGCTTCGACGACCGCCGCCGGCGGCGGCGCCGCGACAGCCGGCGCGGCGAGAGCAAGGAAGACGGCGGCGGCGAGGCGCTTCATCGCGCCTTGATGCCACGCCTCATCGCTTCATTGAAGGCCCTGACCGCGGCCCCGGGGCCGGCGCGATGCGACCAGACGGCGTTCGATACGGCAAGAAAATCGGCGCCGGCGGCGACGAGGGGCGCGCAATTTTCCGGCGTGATCCCGCCGATCGCGACCGAGGGCAGCGTTGTCGCCTGCGCCCACCATTCGAGAATTTCGGGATCGGCGCGGGTCGGCGCCGCCTTTGTTTCCGTCGGAAAGAAGGCGCCGAAGGCGACATAATCGGCGCCCGCTTCGCCGGCGAGCAGCCCAAGATGGCGCGAATTATGGCAGGTGACGCCGATCGTCGCGTCCTCGCCAAGGAGTGCGCGCGCGGCTTTGACCGCGCCGTCCTCCTGGCCGAGATGAACGCCCTCGGCGCCGGCTTTCTTGGCGAGGTCCGGCCGGTCATTGATCAAGAGCGCGACATCGCGCGCGCGGCAAATCGGCAGAAGGCGCGCGGCGGCGCGCAAAATGTCCGCCTCCGCCGCCGGCTTCATCCGAAGCTGGAGGCAAGCGGCGTCGCCCGCATCGAGCGCTTCGGCGAGCGCGCGTTCGAAAACGGCGAGGTCCGGAATGGACGGCGGCGTGATGAGATAGAGACGACAGGGCATGGCGCGGGTTTAAAGCGGGCGGTCTTGCTTTGAAATGGAGGGATCGCGCCAAGCGCCCTGGCGCAAGCTGAGAGGAACGAATTCAGGCAGGCTGGGCTTGGCCTTCGCGCTCAGCCTGCGTTCTTGTCGCCTTCGGCTTCAAAAGCGCGCGCTTCACCTCGTCCGGCACGGCCCGATAGGCGACGGGGGTCAGGATATTCAGCCCGCGGCGGACCTCGTCGAGAGGACGCGGCAAAAGCGCCTCGATATCCTCGCCGACGACCCAGCGCGCCTTGCGGCCCATGCGTCGCCCTTCATTGGCGGCGCGCCAGAGCGGCGCAAACGGGCGCTCAAGCTTCATCGCGGCGAGCCCGACCCAGATCATGAGGCGAAAACCCGGATTTTTCGTCTGCGCGCGGGTGAAGGCGAGATTGCAAAGCTCGCCGAGCGCGTCGCGGCCATAGCCGGTCAAGACATGCCAGACGTCATGGCTGATATCGAGATGCAGGAAGAGACGTTCGAAGGCCGGGAACGGACTGTCGTCGCGGAATTCGATCCCCGCCTCGGCGGCGGATTGAAGGAGGCCGTCCGCCGTCAGATTTTCGCCTTCCATAAAGGCGAGATAGGCGCGGCCAAGGCTTCCCTCCGGAAGCGCCCGCAAGCGTTCCCGATCGGAGAGAACCGCCTCGATCCTGACCGGCTCGCTGACGACCCGCCGCCCATAGGGCGTTCCGACAAAACGCCGAAAGAGACGCTTCGGAGACCGCCCGGCGAGCGCGCGCACGACCTCGAAGACCTGGCGCGTGTCCTCCTTGTTGCGGATGAGGCGGAAAACCGAAGCAAGCGCATGAAAGGGCTGCAAGGGCGGCGTCGGCGGGGTCGCAAAGCCCTCGATCCGCTCGATCTCTTCCGGGGGGATTTGCGGGTCGCTCGCCGCGGCCATGAAGGCGTCTCCATTGAGGGCGATGTCGCGCTACACTGGTCAGTTTACCGAGATGTTAAAATCGGCCCACGGGGCGGATTCGTCAAGACTGGAAGGGGGGAGCCGGCGCGGCTTTCTCTCCGCCTGAAACGCCGGATCTCCCGCGTCAGGCGGCGTTTTCGAGCCCGTCCGACCAGTCGCCCTGGCTCGCAAGGCCGTTCATGCGGGCGCGATGCGTGAAGGCGGCCTGCGCGGCTTTCACATTCTCGGCCTTGCCGGCCCAGGCTTTTAGCGGCGCGGCCTGAAGCGCGCGGCCATAGGAGAAGGAGAGCGGCCAGGCGAGGCGGCCCCGGAACTCGGCGTTCATGGCGTTCAGATGCGCCGTCGCCTCTTCGTCCGACTGGCCGCCGGAGAGAAAGACAATGCCGGGAACAGCCGCCGGCACGGCGCGCCGGAAGCAATTGACCGTGCGCTCGGCGACTTCGCCGACCCCGGCCTGCTTTGCGCATTTCTTGCCGGCGATGACCATATTCGGCTTCAAGATCATGCCTTCGAGCGCGACGCGCTGAAAGTAAAGCTGCTCGAAGACGAGCTTTAAGACGAGTTCGGTGACTTCTTCGCAGCGCGCGATGTCGTGATCGCCGTCCATGAGGACTTCCGGCTCGACGATCGGCACAATTTCCGCCTGCTGACAAAGCGCGGCGTAGCGGGCGAGCGCATGCGCATTCGTCATAAGGCAGGGATAGGTCGGAACGCCCGCGCCAATGTCGATGACCGCCCGCCATTTCGCAAAGCGCGCGCCAAGGTCGTAATATTCCTTGAGCCGCTCGGCGAGGCCGTCGAGCCCCTCCGTCACGACCTCTCCCGGACAGAAAGGCAGAGGCTTTGCGCCCTTGTCGACTTTGATCCCCGGAATCGCGCCCGTCTGCTCGATGAGCTGCACAAGCGGCGTTCCGTCTTTCGCTTTTTGGCGGATCGTCTCGTCATAGAGGATGACGCCCGAAATATTCTCCCTCATCGCCTTTTCGGCGCGGAACAGCATTTCGCGATAGTCGCGGCGATTTTCCTCCGTCGAGTCGACATTGATCGCGTCGAAACGCTTCTTGATCGTGCCGGCGGATTCATCGGCGGCGAGAACGCCCTTGCCGGGCGCGACAAGGGCGACAGCGATCTTGTTCAGGGCGGCGAGAGTC
>JBFXBB010000115.1:0-8789 GCA_050183685.1 Amphiplicatus sp. | reverse complement strand
GCGGCCATCCTTCGTGACGGCGCTTCGCGCCTCCTCAGGATGAGGCCCATGCTTGTAGCAACAGAGGAAAGCCTCATCCTGAGGAGCGCCGAAGGCGCGTTGCGAAGGATGGGCCGCGGGACCCTTTCGCCGCCAAAACCGGCTTTTCCCCGGTTTCCACAGCCCTACGGAAAAGTTTCGTCCCGCGCGGGCGGCGAATCGGGTTCAATCAATTCCCCGCCGCGCCGAATGCGGCTCATCGAACCTTTGCGAGCAACCGATGCCCGACGCTTCCGCCCCGCTCCAGACCCCCGGCCTCTTGACCGCCTCGCGCGGCTACAAGCCCTTCCGCTATCCTTGGGCGCACGATTTCTGGAAGCGCCAGCAGCAAATCCACTGGATGCCGGAAGAAGTCCCGCTCGGCGAGGATTGCAAGGATTGGTCGAACACTCTCTCGGACGCCGAGCGCAATTTGCTGACGCAGATCTTCCGCTTCTTCACCCAGTCCGATGTCGAGGTGAACGACAACTACATGGAGCGCTATGCGCGCGTCTTCAAGCCGACGGAAATCAAGATGATGCTGTCGGCCTTCTCCAATATGGAGACGATCCATATCGCGGCCTATGCGCTTCTCCTCGAAACGATCGGGATGCCGGAATCGGAATTCTCCGCTTTCCTCGACTATCAGGCGATGCGCGACAAGCACGACTTCATGCAGGAATTCGGCGTCGAGAGCCATGAGGACATCGCGCGGACCCTCGCCATGTTCGGCGCCTTCACGGAGGGGCTGCAACTCTTCGCGTCCTTCGCGATGCTGATGAACTTCCCGCGCTTCAACAAGATGAAGGGGATGGGCCAGATCGTCTCCTGGTCGGTGCGCGATGAATCCCTTCATTGCGAGGGCATGGTCCGGCTCTATCACGCCTTCGCGCGCGAGACGGGCTGCGTGACGAAAAAGGTCGAGGACGACATTGTCGAGTGCTGCAAGACGGTCGTCTCGCTCGAAGACAAGTTCATCGATCTCGCCTTCGAGATGGGGCCGGTCGAAGGCATGACGCCGGAGGACATCAAGGGCTATATTCGCTATATCGCCGATTGGCGCCTCGGCCAGCTCGCGCTGCCGAAGCTTTACAATGTGACGAAGCACCCCTTGCCTTGGCTCACCGAGATCCTGAACGGCGTCGAGCACGCGAATTTCTTCGAGTCCCGCGCGACGGAATATTCGAAAGCCGCGACTCGCGGGGACTGGCACGGGCCGGGCGGCGTCTGGGCGGCGTTCGACAAGATGCAGGCCGCCAGGAGTCGGAAATCGGAAATCGGAAATCGGAAGGAGCGCGCTTCCGACTTCTGAGTTCCGATTTCCGATTTCCGATTTCCGAATTACGCCGCCGCGAGATTGCGGATGACGTAGTGCAAGATCCCGCCATGCCGGAAATAATCGAGTTCGTCCGCCGTATCGATCCGCACTTTGAGGTCGATCGCGCGCGTCGCGCCGGCCGATTTGATCGTCGCCTTGATCGTCTGGCGCGGCTTGAGGCTGTCGACGCCCTCGATCGTCACTTCCTCCTCGCCCGTAAGGCCGAGGGACTTCCAATTGGCGCCGCCGGTGAATTCGAGCGGCAAGACGCCCATGCCGACGAGGTTCGAACGATGGATGCGCTCGAAGCTTTCGGCGATAACGGCCCTGACGCCGAGCAGGATCGTTCCCTTGGCCGCCCAGTCGCGCGAGGAGCCCGTGCCGTATTCCTTGCCGGCGAAGACGACAAGCGGCGTTCCTTCCGCCGCATAGCGCATCGCCGCGTCATAGATCCACATCTGCTCCGCTGACGGAACATGCTTGGTGAGGCCCCCCTCCGTGCCGGGCAGCATCTGGTTCTTGATGCGGATATTGGCGAAGGTCCCGCGCATCATCACGTCGTGATTGCCGCGCCGCGAGCCGAAGGAGTTGAACTCCGGCGGCGGGACTTGATGGGCGGTGAGATAGTCGCCCGCGGGCCCGTGCTCGGCGATCGAGCCGGCGGGCGAAATATGGTCCGTCGTGATCGAGTCGCCGAAGAGCGCAAGGATCCGTGCGCGCTCGATCGGCTGGACGGGCTTGGGCGCCTTGGTCATGCCCTTGAAATAGGGCGGGTTCGCGACATAGGTCGAGGGCGGCCAGGAATAGGTCTGCCCGTCGCCGGAATCGATTTTCCGCCACATCTCGTCGCCCTTGAAGACGTCGGCATAGCGCGCGGCGAACATCTCCGCCGTGACATTGGCGCGCACGACCTCGGCGATCTCCTTGTTCGACGGCCAGATATCCTTGAGGAAAACGTTCTTGCCGTTCTTGTCCTTGCCGAGCGGGTCTTTCGTGATGTCGAGGGTGATCGAGCCCGCGAGCGCATAGGCGACGACGAGCGGCGGCGAGGCGAGATAATTCGCGCGCACGTCCGGCGAGACGCGGCCCTCGAAATTGCGGTTGCCGGAAAGGACCGAGACGACGGCGAGATTGTTTTCATTGACCGCCGCGCTGATCGCTTCCGGCAATGGCCCCGAATTGCCGATGCAGGTCGTGCAGCCATAGCCGACGAGGTTGAAGCCGAGCGCGTCGAGATCGTCTTGCAGGCCGGCGCGGGCGAGATAGTCGGTGACGACCTGGCTGCCCGGGGCGAGCGATGTCTTGACCCAGGGCTTGACCGCCATGCCGCGCGCGCGCGCGTTCCGCGCGACAAGCCCGGCGGCGATCAGCACCGAGGGATTCGACGTGTTGGTGCAGGAGGTGATCGCGGCGATGACGACGTCGCCATGACCGATATTGAATGTCTCGCCCTTGACCGGAACGCGCTTTCCGGCTTCGCCGGCGAGGCCGTATTCCTTGTCGAGCGCCGAGGCGAAACTTTTCGGCGCGCCTTCGAGGAGAACGCGGTCCTGCGGCCGTTTCGGCCCGGCGAGCGAGGCGGTCACCTTGCCGAGATCGAGCTCCAAAGCGTCCGTGAAGCGCGGCTCGGGCGTTCCGGCGTCGCGCCACATTCCTTGCTCTTTCGCATAGGCTTCGACGAGGGCGATGCGGTCCGGCGCGCGGCCCGTCGCCTTGAGATAGCGGATCGTTTCCGCGGTGATCGGAAAAAAGCCGCAGGTCGCGCCATATTCGGGCGCCATATTCGCGATGGTCGCCTGGTCTTCGAGCGCGAGATGGTCGAGGCCGGGCCCGAAGAACTCGACGAATTTGCCGACGACGCCCTTTTTGCGCAGCATTTCCGTGACGGTGAGAACGAGGTCCGTCGCCGTCGCGCCTTCGGGGAGCCGGCCCGTCAGGCGAAAGCCGATCACTTCCGGAATGAGCATCGAGATCGGCTGGCCGAGCATCGCGGCTTCGGCTTCGATGCCGCCGACGCCCCATCCGAGCACGGACAATCCATTGACCATCGTCGTGTGGCTGTCGGTGCCGACAAGCGTGTCCGGATAGGCGTAGGTCTTGCCGTCATGCTCGGCGGTCCACACCGTCTGGGCGAGATATTCGAGATTGACCTGGTGGCAGATGCCGGTCCCCGGCGGGACGACGCGGAAATTGTCGAAGGCGCCCTGGCCCCATTTCAGAAACTGGTAGCGCTCGCCATTCCGCTCATATTCCCGGGCGACATTCTGGGCGAAGGCTTTCGGATTGCCGAAATGGTCGACCATCACCGAATGGTCGATGACGAGGTCGACGGGCGCGAGCGGGTTGATCTTCTCCGGGTCCTCGCCGAGCGCCTTCATCGCGTCGCGCATCGCGGCGAGATCGACGACGGCGGGAACGCCCGTAAAGTCCTGCATCAGGACGCGCGCCGGGCGATAGGCGATCTCGCGGTCGCTCTTGCCCGTTTCGAGCCAGCCCTTGAAGGCGGCGATGTCGTCCGTCGACACCGAGCGGCCGTCTTCGAAGCGCAGGAGATTTTCAAGCAGCACTTTGAGAGAGAAGGGAAGCCGCGAAAGCTCGCCGAGCGTTCCTTCCGCCCCTTTGAGGCTGAAAATCTCATAGGCCTTGCCGCCGACGGTCAGGGTCTTTCTCGTCTTTAGCGTGTCGCGTCCGGGGATCACGGGGGGGGAGCCTCCCTCTCAGAATAGAGCGTTGGAAATCGGCTCCTTATTGCGCAAGGGCGGGCCCGGCGCAATTCGGCGCGGCAGGTGGTCGCGGCCCTTCGCGAAATGTGCTATCGCGAGGCCGCTTTTAGATTCGCAGCCGCCTTGCCGGAGTCGCCCGATATGCCTGCCAGAACGCCCGCCGGAATCGCTCCCTTCCTTGCCGTCCTCGTCATCGCGACGCCGGCCTTCGCCGCCGAGCCGGCGCCCGAAGCAAGCTATAAGGACTGGAGCGTCTTCGTGCGCGAGGTCGACGGGGACAAGATTTGCTTCGCGGCGACCGCGGCGAAGGACAAATCGCCGAAATCGGTCAATCATGGCGACGTCTTTTTCCTGGTCGCGACCTGGAAATCCGGCGCCGCGACCAACCAGCCGAGCCTCATGACCGGCTATAATCTGAAGGACGCGCCCGCCCCGTCCCTGCGCATCGACAGCGAAAAATGGGACATGTATGTGTCCGAGAACGAGGCTTTCATCGAGAGCGCGAAATCCGAGCAAAGCCTTATCAGCGCGATGAAGCGCGGCGCCGACATGCGGGTCTCGGCCATGTCGAATCGGGGAACGGCGACGAGCTATGTGATGTCGCTGCAAGGCGTGACCGCCGCCCTCGACCGGGTCAAGGAGGCCTGCCGGTAGAGAGGTTGTAGGTTGCAGGTTGCGGCGTTTCGGGCCGCCGCCGTCTCCTTCAAATGTCCGCCACGCCCTACAACCTACAACCTTTCCGGGCGCGCTTTCCTCCGCTCGCAAATCGTTGTAATCCCTTGAAGATCAGCCGCGAGGGAGCGCGACATGGGCGTTATCAAGGAATTTCAGGCTTTCGCCCTCAAGGGCAATGTCGTCGACATGGCGGTCGGCATCGTCATCGGCGGCGCGTTCGGCACCATCGTCAAATCGCTCGTCGACGACGTCATTATGCCGCCGGTCGGGCTCGCCATTGGCGGGATCGACTTCTCGAAGCTCGCCTGGACGCTGAAGCCGGCGACGGCGGACGCGGCGGCGGTGACGATCAATTACGGCGCCTTCATCAACGCGGTCATCGCCTTCCTGATCGTCGCCTGGGCGCTTTTCCTCGTCGTCAAAGGGATGAACAAAGTCCGCGAGCGCTTCGAAAAAGAGCCCGAAGCCGCCCCCGCCGCGCCGCCGCCCGAGGTCACGCTCCTGACGGAGATCAGGGACCTCTTGAAGGCGGGGCGGGGGGCGTGAGGCGGCAAGCTCTATGGCGCCTCGCTCGGGTTCTCCGGCGATTGACGCAGGCCTCGATAGGCTGTATTTAGGATATATCCTAAATACAGGAGATTCAAATGGAGCTCGTGCAAAGCAGCGCGGACGCTCAGCGGAATATCGAAGGTTTCGCGAAGGCGCTTTCCAATTCCCAGCCCATCAGGGAAAGGCTCGGCTATTTCCGCGCATGGTATGCAATGAAGACGGCGGATGGGTGGGCGTTCGCGCCAAGCAAGTTCATCGGCTATCAGTCAATCAATGCTGCGGCCTATATGAAGATCGCAAAGTTCGAAGGGCCCGCGGACGGGCGCAAGACTGAAAGGCATTTGGCGAAGTGGTTTGAGGAGGTCGATGCGGAGTCGGCCCTTGGTCGCGAGCTGCGCTCGGCCTTGGCGGAGTTCCTTAGAGCTTGGGGCGCGCAAGCGAACAGTCTCGCGCGGATCAACATTTTGAAATCGGAGTTCGGCCGTCACGCGCCAGCGAGCGCGCGGGAGGCAAATACGCTCCTGAAACGCATTTCTATTGATCCGGGGATTTGCGGCGGCCGACCCTGCATCAAAGGCGCGCGCCTGCGCGTGAGCGACCTCTTGGACATGCTCGCGGCCGGCGTTCCGGAAGCGACGATCCTGAAGGATTTTCCATATCTGTCGAAAGAGGACGTCGCCGCGGCGCTCGCTTACGCCGCGCGCGCCAGCGCTCATCGCGTGATCCGGGCCGCCTAGATTGCGATTTCTTATCGACGAGCAGTTGCCTCCGGCCTTGGCGCGTCCGCTGAAGCGCAAGGGCCATGACGCCCGGCATCTTCGCACTGTCGGACTTGCCCGCGCTTTCGACAGGGATATGCGCGCCTTTGTCGCCACGTCCGGCGAGGTTCTGATTTCCAAGGATGAAGATTTTGTCGAAGCCGCCGCGCTTGGGACGCTGAGGCTCGTCTGGATCCGGCTCGGCAATGTGTCGAACGCTGATTTGTGGAAGGCGCTTGAGCCCGTGCTTGGCGAAATCGTGGAGGCGTTGGAGGCGGGCGAGACCCTCATCGAAGTAAGGTGAGCGTTTGGTCCGGCGCCGCCATTGTGGGCGGACGCGGCGCCCTCTATATCCCGCCTTCCATGACGCCGCTGACCCGCATCCGCAATTTTTCGATCGTCGCCCATATCGATCATGGGAAATCGACGCTCGCCGACCGTCTCATCCAGGCGACCGGCGGCCTCAGCCTGCGCGAGATGAAGGAACAGGTGCTCGACTCGATGGAGCTCGAACGCGAGCGCGGCATCACCATCAAGGCGAACACCGTCCGCCTCCAATACAAGGCCGCGGACGGGGAGAGCTATGTCCTTAATCTCATCGACACGCCGGGCCATGTCGATTTCGCCTATGAGGTCTCGCGCTCGCTCCTTGCCTGCGAGGGCTCGCTCCTCGTCGTCGATGCGAGCCAGGGCGTCGAGGCGCAAACGCTCGCCAATGTCTATCAGGCGATCGACGCCGGCCATGAGATCGTCCCCGTCCTCAACAAGATCGACCTGCCCGCCGCCGAGCCCGAGCGCGTCAGGAAGCAGATCGAGGACGTGATCGGCCTCGACGCCTCGGACGCGATCGAGATTTCGGCGAAGTCGGGGCTCCATATCGACAAGGTGCTCGAAGCGATCGTGCGTCGCCTGCCCGCCCCGAAGGGCGAGCGGGACGCGCCCTTAAAAGCGCTTCTCGTCGATTCCTGGTACGATCCCTATCTCGGCGTCGTCGTCCTTGTGCGGATCGTCGACGGCGTTCTGAAGAAGGGAATGCGCATCCGCATGATGGCGGCGGGCGCGTCCTATACGGTCGACCAGATCGGCATATCGACGCCGAAAAAAACGCCCGTCGCCGAACTCGGTCCCGGCGAGATCGGCTATATGACGGCGCAGATCAAGGAAGTCGCCGACACGCGCGTCGGCGACACCCTCACCGAGGAGCGCCGGCCGACCGAAAAGCCGCTTGCCGGCTTCAAGCCGTCACAGCCGGTCGTCTTCTGCGGCATTTTCCCGATCGACGCCGCCGAGTTCGAGGCGCTGCGCGACGCGATGGGCAAGCTGCGCCTCAACGATGCGAGCTTCGATTATGAGATGGAGACCTCCGCCGCGCTCGGTTTCGGATTCCGCTGCGGCTTTCTGGGGCTTCTCCATCTCGAAATCATCCGCGAGCGGCTTGAGCGCGAATTCAATATCGACCTCATCACGACGGCGCCCTCCGTCGTCTATCAGGTCTATTTGACGGACGGCTCGAAGATCGAGCTGCACAATCCCGCCGACATGCCGGACCCCGTGCGCGTCGATCATCTCGAAGAGCCCTGGATCAAGGCGACGATCATGACGCCGGACGAGTATTTGGGCGGCATCCTGAAATTATGCGAGGAGCGGCGCGGCGTGCAGATCGACCTCACCTATGCCGGCGCCCGCGCGATGGTCGTCTATGAGCTGCCCTTGAACGAGGTCGTGTTCGATTTTTACGACCGGCTGAAATCCGTGACCTCGGGCTATGCGAGTTTCGACTATCAGATCCTCGACTATCGCCCCGGCGATCTCGTGAAGATGCAGATCCTCGTGAATGACGAGCCGGTCGACGCGCTCTCGATCATCGTCCACCGCGACAAGGCGCAGGCGCGGGGCCGGGCGATGTGCGAGAAACTGAAGGATTTGATTCCGCGCCATCTCTTCAAGATTCCGATCCAGGCGGCGATCGGCGGCAAGGTCATCGCCCGCGAGACGATCGCGGCCTTGAGGAAGGACGTCACCGCGAAATGCTATGGCGGCGACGCGACGCGAAAGAGAAAGCTCCTCGAAAAGCAGAAAGAGGGCAAGAAGAAGATGCGCCAGTTCGGCCGCGTCGAGATCCCGCAGGAGGCCTTCATCAAGGCCCTGAAGATGGATGGCTGAGGGGGGACGGGGATAGTTATCCCCCTCCCTCCGGGCGGGCTTAGGATGGCCTTGTTGCGTAACAAGGGAGGCTTTCATGCCAAGGAAACGCAAATCCGAGCTGTCCGAACTGCGCGCCCTCGGGGCGCTCGAAAAGCGGATCAAGGCGCTGCGGAGCTATATCGCCGCCGAGCGCGAGGCGATGGAGTTCCGGAAATTCCTCCGCTCGCGGCGCTTCGAGCTTCTGGAGGCCGCGAGGACGAGGCGGCGCTACGCCAAAGCCCGGCGGCTCGGCGTCGAGGCCTATAGGCTCGCCGATGAGGACGAGCGGAAATAACTCCGGAATTAACCAAAAAATGTCACGGAAAAAATATGGTCGTTAACTGTCTTTTTCGCGCTATTCCGTAAGCGGATCAAAGACTTAAGGCCAAACATTAAATCTTATCCCCGTCCCTTGCGGGCGGGGTTATTTTATGCGGGCTCCATGCGGCTTGAGAGGCGTTGTCGCGACCGTTCGACAGCGGCATGGGGCCGGCGAGCGGGCGTAAGGCGCTGCGAAGACGGAGGCGCCCCGTCCGCCGGATCGGCCGGTCTGACCGCCGTTCG
>JBFXBB010000114.1:0-8867 GCA_050183685.1 Amphiplicatus sp. | reverse complement strand
CCGCGGCGATGAGGTCGATCACCGCGGCGAAGGGCGTCGAGATCGGCGCCGGCATGGACGCGGCCGCGCTCACCGGCGAGGAAAACGCCGACGAGATCCGCCTCAAGAACGGCGCGCCGCATGTCCTCTCGAACAAGGCGGGCGGCGTTCTTGGCGGCATATCGACCGGACAGGACATCGTCGCGCGCTTTGCGGTGAAGCCGACCTCCTCGATCTTGAGCCCGCGCAAGACGATCACGCGCGACGGCGAGGAAACGGAGATCGTCACCAACGGCCGCCACGATCCGTGCGTCGGCATTCGCGCCGCCCCCGTCGGCGCGGCGATGATGGCGCTCGTCCTCGCCGATCACGCGCTTCTCCATCGCGGCCAATGCGGCTAAACTCGCCGCCGGGTTGAGAGGCGGCAGGAGATGATCTTATGAAACTGTTTTGGCAGCCGCAGACGCGCGCCTTCCGCATGGTTTGGATGCTCGAAGAGGCGGGCGTCGATTATGAGCGCGTCCCGATCGATATCCGCGACCCCGCCAAGCCGCGCGACCCTGAATTCGCGCTTGCAAGCCCGATGGGCAAGGTGCCGGCGCTCGCCGACGGCGAGGCGCGTTTCGCCGACAGCGCCGCAATCGCGCTCTATATCGCGGACCGCTATCCGAAAGCGGGGCTCGCGCCCGCGATCGACGATCCCAAGCGCGGCCTTTATCTCTGGTGGATGATCTTCACGCCGGGCGTCATTGAGCCCGCCATAAACGAGAAATTCTCCGGCGGAACGCCTAACCGTTTCCGCAGCGGCTGGGGCGATTTCGATCTCATGATCGAGAGTTTTGCAAAAGGCGTGACGCCCGGCCCGTGGCTTCTCGGCGAAAAATTCTCCGCCGCCGATGTGATGATCGGTTCTTCGGCGATCTTCATGAAGGATTTCGGCATGTTGCCGGCGAACAAGGCGATCGAGGCCTATGGCGAACGCTGCCTCCAGCGGCCCGCCTATCAACGCGCGCTTGAGATCGAGAACAAGGGGGCCTAATCCGCGCAGACGCGCGCCAGACGCTCATAGAGCTCCTCGGCGCTGACGGGTTTCGGCAGAAAGGCCGTCATCCCCGCCTCGATGCAAGCCTCGCGCTCGTCGCCTTGCGCGGCGGCGCTGATCGCGATGATCGGCACGTCGCGCCAGGGCGCCTTGGAGGCGCGAATTTCCTTCGTCGCCGCAATGCCGTCCATCACCGGCATCTGCACGTCCATCAGCACGACATCGCAATGCTCGCGCGCCAGGACGACGATCGCCTCCCTGCCATTGCCGGCGGTCAGCACTTTTTTCGGATTGGTTCGTGCAAGGAAAGCTTGCAGCACCTTCATATTGACGACATTGTCCTCGACCGCGAGAACGACCTTGTCGCGCATCAGGCTGCTAGCAAGCTCCAAGGGCGAAAGGCGCGCCGCCTCGTCTTCGGCGCTGCGCGTGAATTTCGCCGGCGCGTCGAGCCGAAAGACGACGCCTTTTCCCGGCGCGCTCTTCGCCGTCAACGCGCCGCTCATTTGGCGGGCGATAAGACGCGCGACGACGAGCGACAGGGGACTTGCATTCTGAAGCTTGAGAAACGGATTGTCCCCAAATTTCTGCGCGGAGAAATAATAGTCCGCCAAGCGCTGTTCGAGGCCCGCCGAATTGTCGCTGACGGTCACGATGATGCGTTTGAATTTCTTGTTCTTCGGATCGGCCTTCGACTCGAAGCTGACTTTCACCCGCCCGCCCTTGTCGCTTTGCAAGATCGCCTGACGCACCATCGCGGCGACGCATTGACGAAGCCGCGTGCTGTCGAAGACGAACCAAGCGCGCGCCGATTTGTCGAGCTCGATGGAAAGCTCTACGCCCGCCTTGTCGGCGCGGTCGCGATTGGTCCGCGCGATATAATCGACGACCTCCGGCAACAGTTCGACGCCGCGCTTGATGCGAAGCTGGCCCGATTCGAAATCGAGAATGTCATAAACGTCGAGCAGGATCGCCTTGGCGTTGGCGCCCGCGCCGGCGATCGCCTCGACGAGTTCTTTCGTCTCTGGCGCCAGCTCCTTCGCGCGGAAGGACAAGGTTTGCACCAACCCGAGAACGTCGTTCAAGGGCGTGCGCAATTGCTGGGCCGCGCTGTTGAGCAGCGAGGATTTTCGCTGCGATTCGGTCTCGAAGGCCTTGCGATTGCGACGGACGCCGAAAAACCAGGCAAGCGCCGCTCCAAGGATCAAGCCGACAGATCCGGCGATAAAGACGGCCATGATCACCCTGCGCTAGGTTGCCCCTCAAAATGCTGCGCCGCCGGATTTTCAAATCCGCCGCCAAGCCGCGCCTGCATGGCGCGAGCGCGTCGCCTTTCGGGCGGCGCCCAGATGGACTTGCCGCCCGGATCGCTAAAATTAGCGGCAGGAGGTTAATCAATCCCTGTCGCGGCGGAGGACGGCGGAAAGCGGGTTTCTTCACATTTTCGTCCGTCATCCGGGGAGGACGCCGAGCGGGCGCGCCGAGACCGCATTCCGAAAAGAGAAGCCGGTTTTCCGCCAAACCGCCGCCCGAAACAAAATTCCGAAATCACGCATCATGACCGGCCGGTCTTGATCGCGCCAAGGAGATGCTCTCTGTTGCCGTCGCCGCCGGCGATCGGACTGTCGATAAGGCCGGCGACGCGCCAGCCCTCGGCTTCGAAAAAAGCGCGGATGCCGCCGAGAAGCGCGGCGATCTCGCTCGCCGGCGCGGCGACGAGACCCCCCTTGCCGACGCGGCCGGGGCCGAGTTCGAATTGCGGCTTGACGAGGGCGACGAGCCGCGCGCCCGCCCCGCACAACGCCATCGCCGGCGGGAGCGCCTTTCTGAGGCCGATGAAGCTGACGTCGCAGACGAGGAGGCCGATCGTCTCGGGGATGAGCGCGGGCCCTAGATCCTTCGCATGCGTCCTTTCGAGATTGACGACGCGGCGGTCGGCGGCGAGCGAGGGATGCAACTGCCCCGTCCCGACATCGACCGCATAGACCTTCGCGGCGCCGGCGCGAAGCAGGACGTCCGTAAAGCCGCCCGTCGAGGCGCCGAGATCGAGACATATCGCCCCCGCCGGCTCCAAGACAAAGGCGTCAAGCGCCGCGGCGAGCTTCACCCCGCCGCGCGACACATAAGGATGCGCCGCGCCCGCTATGCTGACCTCGGCGCCGTCGGCGACGAGCGCTGAGGATTTGTCGGCGACAACGCCTTCGACCCGCACAAGGCCCGCCTTCACCGCCGCCTGCGCGCGGGCGCGGGTCGGAAAGGCGCCGCTCTCGACGAGCCAGCGATCAAGCCGCGATCTCGACATGGCCGCCTTGATAGCAGAGATCGCGGCGAAAAAAGAAAGACCCCGCGCCGCGCGCGGGGCCCCATGCAATTCAATCGCCTAAAACCGGTCAGGCGGTCTTGCGGCCGCGCGAGGCGGCGCCGAGGCCCGCCATTCCTGTCAGAAGCAGCAGGAGCGCGCCCGGGATCGGCGTTTCGTAAACCGTGAAGACGACGTCGTTATAGTCGAAGTCGCCGCCATCGGGCAGGTCTTCGAAGGAGACCGTGATCGATCCGTCGGGATTGGTCGAAAGCAGGGCGTGAATGACGCCGTCGATATTGTCCGCGGCGAGGCCGGTGATGAAGGACATCCCCTTCGTCAGGTTGTCGAGGCGGAATTCAAGCCCCTCGCCCGGCGCGACGAAACCGATATTGACGAGCGTGCCGACAGGGTCCGTCTGATTGTTGAAGAGCGGCGTCGCGCCATAGTCGATCGAGACGACATTGCTCGAATCGCCGGCCGAAACGCTGTCGAAGACGACATGGATGTCGCCAAGGCCTTCCGATTCGATCTGATTGGTGACCGCGTTAACGATGACGGCGTTCGCCGAGCCGACGCCCATCGCCGCCGCGGACGCAACGGCGAAGACCGCCGCGCGAAGCTTACTCAACATGTTTCACCCCAATTGAACTGCAAACTGAGTCGATAATGCTTCCTTGACGGAGTTTTTGGGAAATTACAATTGCCAATTGTGGTTAAACGAAGTGTTTACCATAGATTTTCACAAAACTCTCCGGCGAGGGGAAGCGCGCCGCCGTGATGTTCCGAAGAATTGTCCGTATAACGAACGCTCTGATCGAGGAGGCGGGAGCCGTCGCATCGGCGTCGTTTTCTTCGCGATGGCCGTCTTTACCGTCCTGCCTTCCCGGAAAGCGCCGGATAGTCGACATAGCCTTCCGGCCCCTGACTATACCAGGTCGCGACGTCGCCTTCGTTCAGGGGCGCGCCCGTTTCAAGCCGCGCCGGCAAGTCGGGATTGGCGATGAAGGCGCGCCCGAAAGAAATAACGTCGGCGCGGCCCGCGCGAATATCGGACTGCGCGCGCGCCAGATCATAATCCGAATTGAGCGCCAACGCGCCGCGATAATATCGCCGCAGGACGGGCGACTGGCGCGGCTGCTCGGCGTTGCGGAACGTGCTGTCGGACCCGGGGTCGCGCACCTCCAGAAAAACGACGCCAATTGCGTCGAGAACTTGGGCTGCGCGCGCAAAAAGGGGCTCGGGGTCGCTATCGATCACGCCCTGGCTTTCGCCGTTCGGCGAGAGCCTGACCGCCGTCCTCGCCGCGCCGACTTCATCGACGACGGCTTCGGTTATCTCGCGCAGGAGCCGGACGCGGTTTTCGATCGGGCCGCCGTAATCGTCGTCGCGAAGATTGCCGCGGTCGCGCAGGAACTGATCGATCAGATAGCCGTTTCCGGCATGAATCTGCACGCCGTCAAAGCCGGCCTCAATCGCATTGCGGGCGGCGCGGCGGTAGTCGTCGAGCAGGAGCGGGATCTCGTCGACGCGCAAGGGGCGCGCCGCCACATAGGGCTGCCGGCCGGAATAGGTATGGGCGAGGCCCGGCGTCGCGGTCGCGCTTGCGGAGACCGGCCGCTCGCCGCCGAGAAAATCCGGATGGATGGCGCGGCCCATATGCCATAGCTGGAGGAACATGCGGCCGCCGGCGGCATGGACGGCCTCGGTCACCGGCTTCCAGCCTTCGACCTGCTCGCGCGACCATATCCCCGGCGCGTAGGGCCAGCCCAAACCCTGCCGGCAGATCCCCGTCGCTTCGCTGGTGATGAGGCCGGCGCCGGCGCGCTGGGCGTAATAGCGGACCATCAGCGGCGTCGGGACGTGATCCCGGCTGGCGCGGCCGCGGGTCAGCGGCGCCATGAAGATGCGGTTGCGCAATTCGAGACCGCCAATCGTGATCGGATCGAACAGATCGGTCATGATCGTCCCTGGCCCATTTTTCGCGGCCGCGCCGCCTCCGCGCGACGCGCGGAGGCGATCTTCGAGATGACGGAGGGAAGAACGATCAACTCCGAACTCGCCCCGCTACCCGCGTAAATTCACGACATTCGACGTCATGCCGAGCGCTTCGCGGACGCGTTCGACGATATGGGGCGCGTTCAGGCGCGCGGCGTCATACATTTTCAAGGGGCTGTCCTGATCCTGAAAGACGTCCGGCAAAGTCATGGCGCGGAATTTCAGGCCGCGATCGAACAGGCCCTGATCGGACAGGAAATGCAGGACGAAGGCGCCGAAGCCGCCGCGCGCGCCCTCCTCGATCGTGACAAGCGCTTCGTGGTGGCGCGCGAGCCGGAGGATAAGCTCATGGTCGAGCGGCTTTGCGAAGCGCGCATCGGCGACAGTCGTCGATAGTCCCTGCGAATCGAGGGTGTCGGCGGCCTTCATCGCCTCGGCAAGACGCGTCCCGAGCGACAGGATCACGACTTTCGATCCTTCCTTGACGATGCGGCCCTTGCCGATCTGAAGAAGCTCGCCGCGCTCCGGCAGTTCGACGCCGACGCCTTCCCCGCGCGGATAGCGGAACGCAATCGGGCCCTCGTCATAGGCCGCCGCCGTCGCCGTCATATGCATGAGCTCGGCTTCGTCGCCGGCCGCCATCAGCACCATGTTCGGCAGGCAGCCGAGATAGGCGATGTCGAAGGAGCCCGCATGGGTCTGCCCGTCGGCGCCGACGAGCCCCGCGCGGTCCATCGGAAACCGCACGGGAAGATTCTGGATCGCGACGTCATGCACGACGGAATCATAGGCGCGCTGAAGGAAGGTCGAATAGATCGCCGCAAAAGGCTTCATGCCGTCGGCGGCGAGGCCGGCGGCGAAAGTCACCGCATGCTGCTCGGCGATGCCGACATCGTAGCAGCGGTCGGGGAAAGCCTCGGCGAACAGGTCGAGGCTCGTGCCGGAGGGCATCGCGGCGGTGACGGCGACAATGCGCGCATCCGTTTCGGCTTCCTTGATGAGGGCCTTGGCGAAGACCTTCTGATAGGCCGGGGCGTTCGCCGCGCCTTTCTGCTGTTTGCCCGAAAGGACGTCGAATTTCGCGGTGGCGTGGCCGCGGTCGGCCGCCTCTTCGGCCGGGGCGTAGCCCTTGCCTTTCTTGGTCACGACATGAACGAGCACCGGCCCTTCCTGCATGTCGCGGACATTTTCGAGGACCGGAATGAGGTGATCGAGATTATGGCCGTCGATCGGCCCGACATAGTAAAAGCCGAGCTCCTCGAAAAGCGCGCCCCCCGTCACCATCGTCCGGCCATATTCCTCGGCCTTGGACAGCTTCTCATAGAGCGCCGGCGGCAAGCGCTTCATGAATTGCCGCGAGATCTTCCTGACGCCCTGATAGACGCCCGAGGACGCCGCGCGGGCGAGATAAGCGCTCATCGCGCCGACCGGCGGAGCGATCGACATGTCGTTGTCATTGAGGATGACGATGAATTTCGTCTTGAGATGGCCGGCGTTGTTCATGCCCTCATAGGCCATGCCGGCCGACATCGAGCCGTCGCCGATGACGGCGATCGCATGATTGTCCTTGCCGAGATGATCGCGCGCCTTCGCAAAGCCGAGCGCGGCCGAAATCGATGTCGCCGCATGGGCCGCGCCGAAGGGATCATATTCGCTTTCCGAACGCTTCGTGAATCCGGAAAGCCCGCCGCCCTGGCGGAGCGTCCTGATGCGGTCGCGCCGCCCGGTGATGACCTTATGCGGATAGCATTGATGGCCGACATCCCAAACGAGGCGGTCGTCCGGCGTATTGAAGACATAGTGAATCGCCGTCGTCAGCTCGACGACGCCGAGCCCGGAGCCCAAATGCCCGCCCGTCGTCGAGACCGCGTCGATGACTTCGGCGCGCAGCTCGTCGGCGAATTGGCGAAGCTCGCTCTTGTCGAGCTTTCTGAGATCGGCTGGAATCTTGACCTGGTCCAGCAAGGGCGTGTCGACCGGCATCCATGTCCCCTTTCGGCGGCGGTCCGTCCGGTTCTGCCGCGGCGCAGCATTGGTTTGATTCGTCGTTTTACCCCCTTCAGGGGATTTCTCCAGCCCCGCGCGGTGAATTTAGGGCAAGGATGGGGCGACGGCGAGGCTTTGGGGCAACAGTTCTCGAATAGCGCGACGTTTCGAACGGGAGCCGGATGCAATCCTTGAACGATTCCAATCCCTAGTCGAAAGCGGTCGGCTCGGCCTTCGCCGCGCCGCTTTCGGAGACGACAATCTTCTCGATCTTCTCCTGCGCGGCCTTCAATTTCGCTTCGCAATGCGCCTTGAGCGCCGCGCCGCGCTCATAGAGCGCAATCGAATCTTCGAGCGCGACGCCGCCGCTTTCGAGCTTTTGAACGATTTGTTCGAGCTCTTTCAGGGCGTCCTCGAAAGCGAGCTTTGAAATGTCCGTCTGCGCCATAGCGGATCCTTTCTACTCGGCGAGCGCCGGCGCGGCCGAGCGGGCGGCCTCGCCGGCCGGCTCATAAATGCGCCAGGACCAATAGCGGTTGCCGCCCTCCCGGGAAGTGCAGAGCCAGTCGCCGCGCCGGAGGCGCCGGTCGATCATCCAGTTGAGATAGCCATGCGCGCACAGAAGAACGTCGCCCTCCGCCGCGTGCTCGCGGAGCCGGACGATGACTTGATCGACGCGGGCCCAGGTCTCGGCATGGGATTCAACGCCCGCCGGCGCATAGCCGAGAAACCAGAAAGCGCGGCTCACGACGCCCCATTGGCCGGGCGTCAGCCGGACGAAGGCGGGAACCGGCGGCGGCGGCAGCGGCGCCTCGACATAAATCGGATCGGCCGGCGCCGCGCGCAATCCGCCGGTCACTTCCCGCGCCGTCTCGATCGCGCGGGGCAGGGTCGAGGAGAGCACCGTGTTCGCCGCCTTCGCGAGCGCGACAAGCGCGGCCGGCGGCTCCTCGTCCGGATGCAGGCCGCTCGCGTCGTAGCGCGCCCACCAGTCGCCATATTCCCTGGCGGTGATTTTGAGATCCCGCGAGAGATTCGGCCGGCCATGCCTCGCGGTGATGATGCGACCTGACATCGAATGATCTCGTGAGCGACCCCAAAGGGGTTATGGCGCGGTTCTTACGCCGCCATCAAGGCTTTGACATGGGCGGCGACCGAGGCGCCGAGGGCGACGAGATCATAGCCGCCTTCGAGCAGCGAGACGACGCGGCCGCCGCAGGCTGCGCGGGCGAGGCCGACGATCTCGCGCGTCGCCCAGGCGAAATCCTCCTCGACGAGACGGAGGCCGCCAAGGGGATCGGCCCGATGCGCGTCGAACCCCGCCGAAATGACGATGAAATCCGGCGCGAAAGCCGACAGCGCCGGCAGCAGGGTCTCGCCCCAGGCCCGGCGGAACTCGTCGCCGGCCGTTCCCGTCGGCAAGGGCGCGTTGACGATATTGCCGAAGGCGCCGCGGTCGCTCGCGCGGCCCGTGCCCGGATATTGCGGATATTCATGGCTCGACGCGAAGAAGGCGTTCTCATCCGCCCAGAAAGCCGCCTCCGTGCCATTGCCGTGATGGAC
>JBFXBB010000113.1:0-8900 GCA_050183685.1 Amphiplicatus sp. | reverse complement strand
GAACAACAAGAGTAGGTACATGCCGTGGTAGAAACGCAGACGCAGCGGCGACAGGCGGCCAGTCTCGAGCTCGTGCGTGATGTAGCCGGCGCTGAAAACGCTGGTCGTCAATCCGACAAACGTATTGAGCACGATGAAGACGATATTGAGATCATCGATGAAGAGATAGCGTCCCGGCTCCGGCCGATCGCCGAGCAGGATGGCGAGCGCTGCGCCGAAAGTCGCAAGTGATGCGATGATGTTTACAAAAGCCGCAACGCGGTTTCCGGGCAGGATGGCGAGCAGCGCGGCCGCGCAAATCGGGACCGCAAGGACAGCGGTGAGTGGGCCGATTCCGTCTATCATCTCTGCTCGCCTCGGAATTCGTCGAGCGCGCCGACATCGACGGAATCAAACCGTTCGCGAATTCGAAACAGGAATGCCCCGATGACGATGAAGGCGACGAGCACGGAAAAGGCGACGCTGAATTCGACGACCAGCGGCATCCCCTTGGCGCCGGTCGCGGCGAGCACAAGGCCGTTTTCGAGCGACATGAAGCCGACGATCTGGCTGACAGCATTTCGCCGCGTCACCATCACAAGAAGGCCGAGCAGAACGACGGCAAGCGAAAAGGCGAGATCTTCGCGAACGAGCGGATTAGCCTCGCTCGTAACATTGAACATCAACGCCATTGAGAGCGCGACGAGTCCCATGCCGGCGACCATCGTCTGCCCGACGCCGATCGCCGTCTCGATATCGCGGTGAACGCCGAGCCGGACGATCATCCGGTGCAGCGCCGCGGGAATGATGATCGCCTTCAGAATCAGCGCAATAGCGGCGGTCACGTAAAGATGTTCAGCGCCCTGGATATAGGCTTGCCAGGCCACAGACGCCGCAAGCACCAGCGCGTGCAACGCGAACATATTGAGAAGCGCGAACAGGCGATCCTGATAGAGCATCATGAAGCTGACGAGCACGAGACCGCCAGCGAGTAGGTGCGCGATGTCGAGCGCGAGCGTCGATTGCATCAGAAGCGGCCTCCGGCGAACAGGAGCAACGCGCCGAGAAAGCCCAGCATCAGCGCCGCGCCGAGAAAGTCCGGGACGCGGAAGACGCGCATCTTCGCTGTCGCCGTTTCGAAAAGCGCAAGGAGAATTGATGCGCCAAAGAGTTTTCCGAGATAGAACGCCACGCCGAGTGCATTGCGCGTCGCGTCCGCGCCGTCTTCGGCGAGCCCCCAAGGAATAAAGATCGCGCCGATCATCGAAACGTACAGCAGCAATTTCAGCGACGAGGCGAACTCGATCATGGCGAGATGCCTCCCCGAATATTCGAGGACCATCGCCTCATGCACCATGGTAAGCTCAAGATGCGTCGCTGGATTGTCGACCGGAATACGGGCGTTTTCGGCGATCGCCACCATAAACAGCGCGAACATTGCAAGCGCCAACGAGACCCTGAGGCCGACCGAATTGGAGCGCAGGAATGCGGCGACATTTGAAAGGTCAGTCGATCCTGCGACGAGGGCGACCGTGAATACTGCGAGCAACATTGCGGGTTCAGCAAAGGCCGCTATCATCATTTCGCGGCTGGAGCCGATGCCGCCGAACGCAGTTCCGACATCCATCCCGGCGAGCGCCAGAAAAAATCGCGCGCTGCCGAGCAGCGCCACGATGACGATAAGATCGGCGCTCCAACTGAACATCAGCCCCGTGCGAAAAGTCGGCGTCAGCGCGGCGGCGACCCAGGTCGCCGCAAAAATCAGATAGGGCGCGGACCTGAATATCCAGGATGCGTTGTCGGCGATGACCGCTTCTTTTCGCATCAAGCGGATGAGATCGCGATAGGGCTGGAAAATCGACGCGCCGCGCCGTCTCATAAGCCGCGCCTTGACCTTGCGAACAACGCCCGTCAGCAACGGCGCCAGCGAAAGCACGAGCAGCATCTGAAACGCCTGAAACATCAATTGGGTGATCAGGACCATGCGGCTAGCCCCAGGAGCAGAAGGACAAGCGTCGCAAAAACGAGGCTCAGATAGCGGCGAATGGTCAGGAATTGCAGAGCGTTGAGCTTCTCCGAAATCGCGTCGATGACCGTCGCAATCCTGCCATAGATCGCATCCCAGATAAGGTCGCGGACACGCACCTTGATGGCCGCCGGACGCTGGTCGCCGGGCGGGGGCATCTCGACGCTTTCCGCGGCGTCAAACGCGATGCGCCCAAGCGTATTGCGTATCGGCTGTGAAAAACTCGCGCCTGAATATTGTGTTTGTGCGCCCGTCGGCTCAAAGCCGCAGCCCCACGCGCGCGACCGCCGATAGGCTTTTGCCGCCAAACGCCGGCTGACATAGGCGGCGAGTATCGCTGAAAACGCGATGAAGGCGAACAAGAGGAGCGGATTGTAGGAGCTTTGCGCCGCATCGATCGGAATGATGGAGAGCCATTGATTGCCTCCTTGCGGCTCTAGCGGCGCGCCGAGCGCCAAAGTCGAGACCGGCGCGAGGGCGTCGATTACGTAGCCGGGAAAGAGGCCGAACAAGACGCAAAGCGTCGCCATCATGGCGATCGCGGCGAGCGACCAGCCATCGGGATCGCGCGCCTCAACAGCGCAAGCGCTGCGCGGGCGTCCGAGAAAAGCGACGCCATAGAGCCTGACGAAACACGCCGCAGCGAGCGCGGCGGCGAGGGCGAGCAAGGCGCCGATCACCGGCGCCAGTATCTTAAGGCCGAGCTGCGGCAGTTCGGGACTTTGCAGCACCGCCTGGAAGGCGAGCCATTCGGACGCAAAACCATTGAGCGGCGGCAATGCGGAGATCGCAACGCACCCGATCAGGAACAACGGCGCCAGCTTCCGCATGCAATGGATGAGGCCGCCCATTTGTTCGATATCGCGAACGCCCGTCGCGTTCAGCATCGAGCCGGCGCTGAAAAAGAGAAGCCCTTTGAAAATCGAATGATTGGCGACATGAAAAAGCGCCGCGACAAATGCGAGCGCCGCCGGCGCGGCCATGCCGTTCGCCTGAAACGCCATTGCAAAGCCAAGCATCGCGAAAATGACGCCGATATTCTCGATCGTCGAGTAGGCGAGCAGCCGCTTGATGTCGCGCTCCATCAGCGCGTGGAGGATCCCAAGGACAGCGGTCGCGCCGCCGATCAGCATCACCGGCGCGGCGATCGACCAGCCGCTGACTCCGACAAGATCAAAGGCGATGCGGATGAAAGCGTAAACGGCGACCTTGGTCATGACGCCGCTCATCAGCGCCGAAACGTGACTGGGCGCCGCCGGATGCGCGAGCGGCAGCCAGACATGAACCGGCGCGAGACCCGCTTTCGAGCCCGCGCCAATCAGCGCCAGCAGTATGACGGCGGCGCCAAGCCCGGCTTCAAGGTCGCGCGACCGGATATCGGCGAAGAGATATCCGCCGTCCGGTCCAGCGAGCAGCCCGAATACGAAAAGCAATGCGAGCGTTCCAAAGCTCGCCATGGTTAAATAGACATAAGCGGCGCGCCGGTTTTCCCGGTCATGGTGGTGCGCAAGGACGAGCGCGAATGAGGTCAGCGACATGAATTCCCAGGAAAGGAGAAAGGTGAAGGCGTCGTCGGCGAGCAGGACGAGGTTCATCGCGGCGAGAAAAGCCGGATAGAACGGCAAAATCCGTTGCGGCTCGCGTTCGTGCCGGCCATAGCCGACTGCGAAGAGGCTTGCGGCGACGGCGCCGAAATTGACCACGGCGAGGAAGAAGTTTGACAGCGCGTCTGCCCGGAAATGCGCGCCGAGCCAGGGAATCCCGATCGGCAGATCGAAAAGAACCGGACCTCGACCGCCAATGAGCGCGGCGGTGGAGACAGCGAATGCGGTCGCGGCGATTGCCGCATTCAGTAGATAGAGCGGCGCCGAGGCGCGGCGCTGCGTTCCGGCGACAAGGCTCGCTGCCGCCAAAGCGAGATACGCGGCGACGCAGATGAGCAGAGTCGTCGCTTCTTTCATGGCGCGCGCGCCTTGTCAGGGCCCGGCCCAAGGCTTGGCGGCGCCCCTGCCGCCGGCGCCTTGAGCCGAACGCCCCTGCCCCCTCCCTGACTTACGGCCCCATCCCCGATCAATTCGATACCTGCAAGGTCGAGCGCCGCCGTGAGCTTCATCAGCGAATCGACATTGCCGCGGATCATGTCTTCGCTCGCTTCCATGCGCTGCACGGTCGGAACTGAGAGCCCGGCCAGCTCCGCCAGCTTTCGTTGTTCAATGCCCAAAAGAGCCCGGGCCGCGCGAAGTTGAGCGGATGTAATCACAGCTTCGATCCGTGGCGGCTTCAAACCTAATAATTAGCGCTTGATATATCGCTACTGCTACCCTAGTGTCAAGAATTGATATCTGAGATATATTTTTGTTCAGCATCGCCGCGCCCTTTTGCGGTGCGAACGGGTCAAGGAAACAAGCGCAGGCGACGGGAGCCAATCGTCGCCGGCGGTGGCGTTGATCGATCAAGATATCCGGGAGGATTTGGTCATATGGATGTTGTCAGGCGACCGCGCGAAAGACCCCTCTCTCCGCATCTGCAGGTTTACCGGCCGAAAATGACGATGGCGATGTCAATCATGCACCGGATTACCGGCGCGGCTCTTTATGTCGGCGCTCTGTTGTTGGCATGGTGGCTTATCGCTGCGTCTAACGGGCCCGCTGCATATTCGACATTTCAGGCGTTCGCACATTCATTTGCAGGCAATGTCATCCTCATCGGATACCTTTGGGCGTTGATACATCACATGATCGGCGGTCTTCGGCACTTTGTATGGGACGCCGGAAAGGGATTTGATTTACCGACCGCAACCGCAATGGCGTACGCCAATTTGATTGTGCCAGTCATTCTGACAGCACTGATTTTGTTCGTCATCGGTTTTACAAGCGGGGTGCAATGATGCCCGCCAGGTCTTATGGTCCGACAACGCGGCGTCGCGACGTAAACGCCAATCATTCGGGAACCGCTCACTTCGTATGGCAAAGGCTCACTGCAGCAGCGAGCCTTGTGCTTGTTTTAATCTTGACGCCGGCAATTTCGAATATTGCGCACAGCGATTATGAAGATATCCGTGCGTTTCTTGCCCGGCCCCAAAACACGGTTCCCCTTCTGGCGCTGATCTTGTTCAGCGTTTTCCATATGGGATTCGGCGCACAAGTGATCATCGACGATTATGTCAGCCATCACCGATCAAATCGCGCGCTGCACGCCGCCAATTATTTGTTTTGCAGCGCGCTGATCGTTTCTTGCGCGATAGCCTCGGTAAACTGTCCAATGGCATTTAACAATACGAGAGCGTCAAATTGAACGCCGGGCCTGCATATCAACTGATCGATCATTCATTTGACGTTGTCGTTGTCGGCGCGGGCGGCGCGGGGCTTCGCGCGACACAAGGCGCTGTTCAGGCGGGATTAAAAACCGCGTGCATTTCTAAGGTGTTCCCCACGCGGAGCCACACGGTCGCGGCGCAGGGCGGCGTCGCAGCGAGCCTTAGCAATCTTGGCGAAGATCGCTGGCAATGGCACATGTACGACACAGTCAAGGGATCAGACTGGCTCGGCGATCAGGATGCGATCGAATATATGTGCCGGCATGCCTGTCAATCGCGGCTTTAAAACGTACCAGTCAGGCGCCGCAAAACTGTACCAGTGAGGCTGTCGTGATGCGCGCTGAACTGTGGGAAAGCGCGCTGACCGCCCCACGAGTCAAAGCGCGCCTTTTCCATGAGTTCAGCCCTTCGGCCGGGCGAAAGATTTTCAGTATTCTTATGACGCCGGTTTTTCGGCGCGGCGCTTCTTGGCCTCTGAGAGCCGATAGCTTTCGCCGTTCATTTCGAGGATATGAACGTGATGGGTGAGCCGGTCGAGGAGCGCGCCGGTGAGACGCTCGGAGGCGAACACTTCAGTCCATTCGTCGAACGGCAAATTGGTCGTGACTATGGTCGCCCCGCGTTCGTAACGCTGCGAGAACACCTCGAACAGCAATTCCGCGCCGGTTTTCGACAGCGGCACAAAGCCGAGTTCGTCGATAATCAGGAGCTTCAGATTGGCGATCTGGCGCTGAAGACGCAGGAGCCGCTTCTCGTCCCGCGCTTCCATCAATTCGTGGACGAGCGCCGCGGCCGTTGTGAAGCCCACGGCGAGCCCCCTCTGACAGGCGGCGAGACCAAGGCCCAGGGCGATATGGGTCTTGCCGGTTCCGCTCGGGCCCAGGGCGATGATGTTCTCGCGGCGGTCGATATAGTCGCAGCGCGCCAGGTCCTGAACCAATGTCTTGTTCAGCTTCGGGATCGCCTTGAAGTCGAATGTATCGAGGCTTTTCACAGCGGGGAACTTCGCCGCCCTGATCCGCCGGTCAATCAGCCGCTGCTCGCGGTCGATGAGTTCCAGCTCCGTCAGCCGCAGGAGATATTTAACGTGATCCTCGCCGGCCTTCGCCGCAAGACCCGCCTGCTTTTCATATTCGCGCTTGAAGCTCGGCAGCCGCAGCGTCTTCAGATAATGATCGAGCAGCAATTTCGGCGGCTTCGTTTCGGCGGAGGGCGTCTTCATCGGCTCACTCATGCAGCCGACCTGTCGCTGATGAGTTGCAAATAGGCATTCGCCTTCGTCGTCGCCACATCCGCTTTCGGCAGATAGGGATAACTCTCAAGATTGAGCCTCGGCGGACGGCGCTCCACGGCGCACAGCGTCAATTGTTTGACGGCGTCATAGGAGATCACCTGCAGGCGCAGCGCTTCAAGAACCGCCCGCTCGACAAGCTCGATGCGGAATGTTTCGAGAAGCCGCAGCACCTGAATGTATTCGCGCTTGCCGCCCGCGCACATTCGCCCCTCGGCGCGCCGCCGGAACTCGGCGAAGCATTCGGGAAGCGTCCATCCCTGCAACGGAGCCGCCTGATCCAGAGCGCCGGGTTTCTTCTCCAGGAGCGCCAGATAATGCAGCGGATCGAAGACGATATCGCCCTGTTCGTAAGACCGTTCATGGCGCGCGATCTCTTCGGTCCCGGAGGAGATCACGACCTTGTCGACAAAGCCTTTGATCAGAACCTGACGGTGCGCGTATGCGCTCGGCATGGAGTAATCGATGAGCCGGTAGCGCACGAGCCCGGACGAGTTCGCCTGGCCGGACCGGCGGTCGCAAGCCTCATAGGTTCCGCCGGGAAGATTGCGGAAGGCCGCCCGGTCAGCCTCAAAGCGCGCGCCGATGGTCCCGTCCTTGCCCCTCAGTTGCTGTGACCGGCGTTCCCGGCATGCTTCGATCAGGCGGGCGTTCAACTCGTCAAAAGAAGCAGCCCTCGGGATCGGCACGAGAAAGTTCCGCCGCGCATAGCCGACGAGACCTTCAACTTTTCCCTTGTCGTTGCCGCAGCCAGGCCGCCCGAACCGGTCCCTGAACAGATAATGGCTGACGAGGCCTGAGAACATTTGCGTCCTCTGGCGCTTTCCGTCGCCCAATATGCGCGCCACGATCCGCTTGGAGTTATCATAAAGGATCGATTGCGGCACGCCGCCGAAATAATCGAACGCGCGCACATGCCCTTCGCACCATGCTTCGCCAGTCTCACACGGAAAGAGCTGAACAAAGGCGTCATCGCTGTAAGGCAGGCTCATCACGAACAGCGCCGCTTTTTGCCGGGCGCCCCCGATGACAATTTGCGCTTCGCCGAAGTCAACCTGCGCATGCCCCGGGGGATGGGACAGCGGCACAAACGCTTCTTTCATGGCGATGCGCCGATCGCGCACATAGTCCCGCACGGTCGTATAGCCGCCGTCAAAGCCGTGCTCGGCCTTCAGCCGGTCGTAAATCCGCTGGACCGTGTGCCGCTGCTTTTTCGGCGCCTCAAGATCGGCCTCAAGTATCGCATCAATGACACCCGTAAATGGACCAATCTTCGGCCGCCGAACCGGCGCCTCCCGCCGGTAGCCAGGCGGAACCGAGTGCGAAAGCGCCTTCTTCACCGTCTCCCGGTGAACCCCGAACCGCCGCGACGCCTCCCGCCGCGACATCCCTTCCAAAAATACTGCTGTCCTGATCTGTTCGTATAATCTCACGCCGTACATCCCCGGGGCCATGCTCCTCGCAAAACCCGGGAAAATATCCCGCGATGCGCTTAGTGGCCCACTTTTACGCCGCCAGAATCAGGCGGCCAGCCGGCACACTTTTCCACCGATATTCACACCTCTTCGGGGGCGGAAGCTTTTGTCAACGCCGTTGAGAACAATGGCGTTCCAATGAGACAACATTATGCGCGTGTCTTTTCCCGGTGGAACTACTTGCACGCCATGTTTTTATACAGCGCGCTTATTATGACAGAGCTGTATTATAAGCTGAATGACCTTCCGAGCTTACTTTCATCGGAAACATCGCCAGTCAGAGGCTATAGGGCAGCATAACAAAAAGCGAATTTTCGTGTGCTGATAACGAGAGCGCTTCGCCGGTGAAATGCGAAGCGCTCTTCGCTTTTGATCAATTCGGTCGTCGGAAAGTGATGGGCAATGAGGCATGCTTGTTTCAAAGAGCCGGCAGCCAGATTTTGATCGCCTTCAAAATGAACAATCACCTTGAGGATGCGATCAAACCAACTTTCTGTTACCTCCACGTATATTCGGCGAGCTTGGAGGCCAAACCTATCCATAGGAATTCGTAGGGTGAACAAACCGGAAAAGTTTTCCCGTTTCGATCCGCAAAAACTTTGGTACCCCCGTGGTACCCTGCATCAAATCAGGAGTTCTTCCAGAAAGACTGCGTGCGCTAATCGCCTGATTTCTTTTTAAGAAATGGCGCGAGTGACGGGACTTGAACCCGCGACCTCCGGCGTGACAGAAATTGAACGGATTTGGTCCGACTTCGTCGGCAGGAATGACATTTCCTACACCTTTCAGACCACCTTTCGAGGATCGAACCCT
>JBFXBB010000112.1:0-8952 GCA_050183685.1 Amphiplicatus sp. | reverse complement strand
CTCGGATCGCGGAGCCACACTTCGTCTTCCGCCTTCGTCGACAGGATGACGCCGTTCACGGTCTCGGCGCGGAAGATCGCTTCATAATAGGCGTGAGGGCGGATCCGGAACGTGTAGTCCCTCGCAATGTCGCCATTGCCGTCCTTCACCAGCGTGTCGGCGCTGTCATAAAATCCCACCACGACGTCAGGATCGTTCCTCGGATCGTCGCCCCTGCCGGAAACGACGACCGCGACGGTCCAGGCCCCTTCGCGCATGCGATCGTTAAACTGCAGCGCGCCGTTAGAAAGGCGATGCGGCCCGCGATAGGTCTTCCAGCAGCCAAACGCCCGGTAAAACTCATTGTCTATCCCGGTTTCGCCCTCGGGGCTCGTAAAGCCGTTCGTCTTGTCTCCGTCAAGATCAAGCCCCTCGCCTATCTTGCCGGCGACGGGCGTCAAGCCTGGATCGGGCGCCAATTCCGGATGCGCATAGATATTGGAGCGGCCTTCGCCGCGAAACGCCATCTGGTTCTGGCCGTGGATCGGGCTGCGCGTGGGATTTGCCGGACTCCGGAGCCACTCGGCTTCTTGCTTAGTGTAGCCCGCATCCATCAACACTTTGACCCAGTCGATCTCAGGATTGGTCCCTGCCGGACAATCAGCACCAGGATCGATAACGCCGGTCTTTGCGCCATAATACATCGCCGGCTCGTACCACTCGACGACATATGTCCTGCTCCATTCCGCCGAAGCGCCTCCAGCGACGCCAACCGCCAACCATGCCGCACAGACCGCGCCACACAGCTTGAGTTTCATCATCGGCTCCCAAGTCAAAGACTTCTAAAGTCAAGCGGAAGGTCGTGGCGGCGCGACGCAAACAGCGTTGACCATCTTTCAACGGGTCGGACATCCGCGCCGCGGAAGGCTATGCCCAGGCTGCGATCGAGCGACACCCGGCAATCTTCCTTGACGGCGCCGATTTCCATCAAAAAAACCTCCGGGGCTTACGCGATCAAATCGGCGACTTCCTCGTCACGCGCCAACGGCCGATACTCCCATCCACGCTGAAACTATCGTGCAAGCTCAACGCCCCGAGCCTCTTTATCGAGGTTGCGTGATCTCGGGACGAATGTAAAGCTTCATCACCGTAGGGTTTATTTGGACATGGCGTCCGAAATGGCCCGCCCGCCGCCGCCCGAGACGACTTTCCCAGGGCAAGACCCGCCTGAAAGACGCCAGCGGGCGTTTTCGAGCGCGCGGGCGGACCTTGCTAAAAATCCATTGTCAACTGCACCGTCACCCGCCGCGGGGGGGTATAGTTGACCGAGCGTATGGTGCCCCCAACCCGCCACTCATAGGCGTTCAGAATATTGGCGACCTGGAGGCGCAGCGAAGAAGGAATATTCGAAAATTCGAATCTGTACCGTGCGCCGAGGTCGACAAGCGTGACAGCGGCGCTCCTGAACTGGTTGTCCAAACTAGCAATATAGGATCCCTCATAGGAAACCCTTCCGTCTACGGAAAACCCCCGCCAGTTCGGCGGACCATACTGCACATTGACATTGGCGATCACCGGGATGCGGCCGGGCGGCTTCTCTCCCACGACGCCGGCGTCGATCAACTCGCCAGACAGGCGCGCGCGAAGGAGCGACAAACCGCTGACGATCGTCAGGCCGTCCGCGGCATCGCCGGCGAAGGACATCTCAAAGCCGCGATGGCTGATCGTTCCGAGCTCGCGATAAAAAAACGCCGAATCGATCCCGTAATAGGGCTTTTCGATTTGAAAGACTCCCGCGACCAGCGTCAAGGATGGGGTCAATTTATAGCGAACCCCCCCGTCGACCTGCGACGTGAGGCTAGCGTCTACTCCTTCTCCGTTGTTTTTGGCGATCCCGGGAGCGTAGGGCGTATCCTCAAGCCCCCGTGAATAACTTGCGTAGAGCGCGAGCCGCCCCGTGAGATAGGCGGCGAGCGTCGCATTATAGAGCCAGTTGTCGCTGTCGGTTTGCGAGTCAGGCAGAATGGCGTTCCGTTCATAGTGAACACGCTGCAGCCCGGCGCTGAATTCTCCGACGCCGCGCCACCGCGTCTCATAGGCGATTCCGAGGCTGGCTTGCCGAATATACTCGGCGCCTTGATCGGCCATGACATAACCCGTGGGCTTCGGAAACACTTGCGGCGCCGTTATATTATCGAAGCCGAGATCAATAGGCGTCGTGCCGCCAACCGCGTGTCCCGTATAGCGCGCCCGCGCATTGACGTGAACGATGTGACGGCGGGGGCCTTCGCGAAAAGACCGAGAGACTCGTGTTTCCCACGATGTCGACTGTTTTGGAATAATATAGGGAGGAAACTCTAGTGTTTGAATATTCGCGCTGCCGTCGGGTTGCGTGTTGAAATAAAAAATCGGAAACGCTTCGTCTCGATCGGCGACCGATCGGAACGCGCCGAATCGCAATCGCCACTTCCCCCATTCGGCGGCTCCGAGCAATCCGAAATTAGTAGTGATGAAATTGCCTTCAGCCCAATCCTGCCCGAGACGCGCGCCGCGCTTGATCTTCGGAGGAACATAAAGACCGCCCGACAAGATGAGGGGCGAATTCTCGGCGTCATATTGCTGCGTGCGGTCATAAAAAGGAACGAGTTCGACCCAATCGGCGGGACGCCACCGGCCAATGAAGGCCGCAGACCATTCGTAGCTCGGCCAACCGTAATCCGACACCGGCCGTCCGCCTCCCATGCCGACGCCAAGGCTGAGAGCCTCCGCAACCGGAATTTGAGCGTTTATCTCGCCTTGGACGGTTTCATAAGGACCATATCGCGCCAGAACGCTCAGCGCCGCCTCATCGCCCGGCATCCGCAAACTATAATCGGCGATGCCGGTCGGCGAGGGAAATGGATAAGATTGGGCCGTCAGCCCGATACGCATCGTCGTCTTTTTGACGAGCTGCGGGGACAAACTGATATTGTTGTTCCCAGCCCCCTGGGTGTCGAAATACAGCCCCTCGATGCGAACATTCCCGGCATCGGACGGATTAAAGCCGCGCGCCCGGTTCACGCTATAAAGACCGACGCTTTCATCGCCGACGGTCGTTCCAAAGGCGTCCTCGGCGGAAGTCAGCGCATTTTCTCCAGCGCGTTGCGCCCAGCATGGCGCGGAGAGAAGCAGCAGAACTGCGAGTCCCGCCGGAAGAGAAAATCTTGCGAGAGTCATGAGACGGGCGGTTGCCGCAACGGCCGCCCCCTTCCAGGACGACGAGCAGCGCCCAGCACGGCCGTCATTGTTTGAAAAGTTGGTGTTTGCGCCCCATCCGATGGGGCGCCTCGCAACAAGTTGGGCGAGATTCGCAAGATGTTCTCCCGTAGTAACGTGAAAGTGAACAGGCGCGGGAGGCTATGTATTTTTTGCTCATACATTCCAAGAATACTCGTCAGGAACGCCCCCTGTGACACAATCAACGAGCCTATACTCGGCGCCCAGATTCGGCAAGGCGGCGCGTCTCTTACCCGCGCTTTTCATAGTCCCGACGCGAGAATTCTTATGCGGCGTTCTTCCTTCGGTCGACGCCCCTCGCCAATCTCCCAGCTTACAGCGGGCGAGAGACGCGGCCTACAGATTGTCTCATCGATATTGTCCGTAGGCAAATATTTGAGCCGCGACGCTTGACGGCCGAGCGCCCTCGCCTCGCGCCTAAAACAGGCTCTCAACGACGAGATAGAGCGCCGAAGGCGCAAGCAGACAGCCGACGCCGGTGTAGAAAGTCGCCGTCATCGCGCCATAAGGAACAAGTTTTGGGTCGGTCGCGGCAAGACCCGCGGCGACGCCGCTGGTCGTGCCCATCATGCCGCCGAAAACCATGGCGGTGACCGGATTGACGAGGCCGATCGCTCGCGCAATCCACGGGGTCGTCACCATGACGAGGATCGATTTAACGAGTCCCGCCGCGATTGAGAGCGCGATAATGTCGGACGACGCGCCAAGTGCGGAGCCAGTCACGGGCCCGACAATGTAAGTCGCCGCGCCGGCGCCTATCGTCGTGATCGCGACGGGATCGCGGTAGCCGAAAGCCGCCGCGACAGCGGCGCCGAGCGCAAACGACCAGACCACGCCGATTAGAATAGAGAGCGAGCCGGCAAGGCCAGCTTTCTTCAGGTCGCTCAGCCTCGCGCCGAAGGCGGTGGCGATGATCGCAAAATCCCTCAGCATGGCCCCGCCCATCAGGCCGAGACCGGCGAAGATAGGCGCATCCGCAAGGCCGTTCGACCCGCCCATGACGGCGCCGCCCCAAAATGCGAGCAGAAGGCCGATCAGGATCGCGATCGCCGAACCGTGAATGCGTCCGCCCGTTAGCCTGCGCGAGGCGACCTCCGACAAAAACATCACTGCGCCGACAAAGGCGAAAGCCGTGATGAGCGCGTTCTCGACAAGGAGATTCTCAATGAGCGCGATCATGACGCGGGATCATCTTTGACGCGCGCGCTGGCAAGCCGTGCGAGCAACGGGACCGCGACAAGCGAGCCCGCGACGGCGGCCGTTCCGGCCAGGAGCGCAACGAAGCCGCCGCCGATCGCGGCGATGACATTCTGCTTGGCGGCCATGGCGAAAACGATGGGAATATACATGGCGGTCCAGAACGAGACGCCCTGCTGCGCCCCCGCCCCAAGCGCACAGCGGCCGGTCCGCCTTTCGGAAATGATCATCAAGGCCAGCATGGCGAAGCCGACGCCGCCGACATTGGCGTTGACGCCAAGCAGTTCGCCGAGCAGCTCGCCTACCCAAAGTCCCGCCAAGAAACAGGCCGAGAGCAGCGCGACGCCGTAAATAATCATTCTGGTTTACTTCCCTTGGAGCCCGCGTGAGGACAAGCGCTTCATGGGCGACGCCTTGGGCCCCTTTCCTTCATTGCCGCGACGATGATTGGGACAGCCGGGGGCGAGAGCGGTCAACCGCCGATCAACAATGTTTTCCGAACAAACGATCGCCGTGAGCAGCATCACCGCATTGCGGAACGCCGCCCATTGCAAAGCGTTATTCGATTCGAATCAAGCTGGCGAGATGAATCGACAACGCCGCGCGTTCCGACGTTGACGGACTTTCCTTTTAAGGGCGGGGCCAAACCGGTCTCCCGGAGCGGCCGCCGCCGATTCTCAATCTCAAATCTTGCTTGTTTTACTGCTCGCCAGAAGCGCACGCCCAGTTCGCCGCGTCGTTCACATCGAGGGCGTCCGCATTCTCGCCGCCGCCCTTGAAGGTCGCCCGCATCGGTTCCGGGCAGAGCAGGAAGCTGCGGCCGTCCTTGCGGTGGGCGAGGATCGAATCGGGCGCCTCTCCTTTCTCCACCCAGGCGATGAGGGCGTTCAAGGTCTGCTGCGGCACGTCGTCGGGGCCGGCACCGCCGCGGCAATGCAGCATGCCGGGAATGCTGAACAGGCGCATCCAATTGCCGATATTGTGCGGATCGTCCTCCAAGGCCCGCGCTCCTTCGAGGGCGGGCAGACCGTATTGAAGGAACGATCCGATCGGATCGTCGCTCGCAAAATAGGCAATGACCTTGCCGCCCCCGTCGCGGAATTTGTGGAAGTCGAACGGGCCGCTCGACGAGCCGTCCGGCCGGATAAAGAACGTCTGCCCTTCCGGATCGTCGAGATTGACCGTCTTAAGATCGGGCTTTCCTGGCAGCGCCTCGAAGAAGCTCTTCGTGCCCGGATAGGCGCGCGGCGCTTCCGGCCAGTCGAGATCCGTCCAGGGCGGCGGCTTCGTCCCGAAATACCAGTTTGTCCAGTCCGACATCCGCGTGATCGGCAGGCCCCGCACGGTGATGGGCGAATTGGCGAGATGATAGGTCCAGCTTGCATTGGCGAATTGAACCGCCTTGATCTGCGCGTCCGAGAGACCGGCATCGCGCAACACGTTCACGTCGAAATCGATCAAGCGCGCATCCTGGATGATCCCGTCCGCCGCGCCGTCCGCGCCGTCATATTTTTCAATGACGGCCTTCTCGGCCGCGGCCATGAGGTCGGGCGGGATCCACCCCTCCGGATGGTTCAGCAAATATTGGAGCATGCGAGCCCATTGCACATTGTTCGCCGGCGCGAACGCGCTGCCGTCGCCGATCACGACGCCCTCGAAATCGTCCGCGCCATGCGCCCGCATGTGATTCCAGCCGGCAACGCCCCCGCCCGAGCAGCCCGCCGTATAGCGATGGATCGACGACACCCCGTAATAGGCGCGAGTGAGTTGTTGCGTTGCGACGGCGGCCGCATGCATGGCGCGATGCGCCAGATTCAGCCCCTGCACGGGATCGCTCCACACCGAAGGGTCGGTTGAAAAGGCAGGCTTCGTGCCCCGGTCCATCGCGGCGACGGCGAAACCCTCGCGTAGCATCCCGGGGTCGGGATCAGGCACGCTTCCGCCCGTCCCGCCTTGCGAGATCATGAAATAACGCCCGTTGAACTTTTCCGGCAGCGCCAGCATGAACCTGACCGGCCAGGGGCCGGGATCGTCGACCGTCACAACCCCGTCCACGCGGACATACTGAACATAATCAGGGGTCTGCGCCGTCGTCGCGGACAGCACTTCGGCGTTCGCCGGCAGCATTTTCTGCAACGCCTCGACCGTGGCGCCGCCCGGCTGCGCCATCCCGGCCGCGGCCTCGTCAGGCGCCGCCGTCTTGGTCTCTTGCGGCCCGCCGCAGCCCATCAGGGCGACAATCGCCAAGCCTATGCCGAGACAGGCAGGGCGTTTCAGAGAAGCTTTCTTATTGGAATCGGTCATGGTTCTTCTCTCCCTTTTTCCGTGGCCGATAGCGACCGTTATCGTCCGCCTTTCATAAGGGAGGCGGTTTTGGATGCTGGACAAGCTCGACAGTATTGCCGTCCGGGTCCTTGACCATCATCAGCCAGCCATTGGAGCAGCCCTTAATGTCCGTATAGCCCTGATCGACGAGTTCTTTTCTGCGCGCAGGATATTGGGAACATAGACAAGAATAAAGCCATGACCGGGGTGACAATATGGGGATGACAATATGGGACGCGACAAGAATGACATTCGTTATGCCCTCAAGATTTTTTCTGGTCCAGCCCGTCCAAGCTCCCTTGGATTGTACAGCGTTTCTTTCTTGAGCTTGAGCTTGACCTTGAACGCGGTCGCGGGATCCTCATGGGCGATCGCCGGCGCTCTGGCGCCGGCGATCAAAGCAATCAGATATCCAATCGCTTTTTTTCAGAGTCTGGTTCGACACAGTCCTTCTCAGGCGCCGCGTTACACGCGGCGCCTGACGCCTAACCGTTAGAAATCCACCCGGACGTCCATGAACCACATGCGCGGCTCGCCGGCGTAGCCGGCCCCGACGCCGGAGGTCGTGATGTGGCCGAGGGCGCCGCTCAAACTGTAGACCGTGTTCATCAGGTTGGTGACGCGCGCGCCGATGCTAACGCGAGAGTCCCCTATATTGCGCCAGTCGGCCTGAAGATCGACCAGCGTGTAGGGATCCGAGATGAAGGGATTGCCGCTGCCGAACACGCCCGGTCTCGGATCCGGCGTCAGTCCCGCGAAATAGGCGCCGCTGATCGTAAAGGCGGCGTAGCTGCTCCTGTAGTAGACATTGGCGCCGATTGAGATGTCCTCGCCGAGCCAGGGCGTCAGATGCACCGTCGGCTGGATCGACGCGGTCCATTTCGCCGCGCCGCGGAAGCGGTCCGGCTCGAAGAAGAGAGGCGTGAAGGGGGCAGGGCTGACGACAGCGGTGATGACGCCATTGGCGTGATCGATGAGGAGCTGAGTTGCAGTTGCATTCGCGGCGGACAGAGTTTCGCAACCGGGCCGGTAGCGCTGTGCGGCGCAAGTCGAGTTCTCAAGCCAGTTGGTGAAGTGAGCGTCGATGAAGCTGAGATTGGCCCTCACGTCGAACCACTCGCTGAAGGTGATGGCGTTCTCGAACTCAACGCCCTGGATGATGCTGTCGCCCGCATTGTCGAGAATTGAAAAGCCTGTTCCGGGAATAACGTCGCTGCGCTGAACGTCGCTATACCAGTTGCGGTAGAGGGCGATATTGGTGCGCGCCGTGACGTCACCAAGGCTCCAGTCGGCCTTGACGCCCAGCTCGATGTCCTTGATTCGCTCGGGCTGGAAGGTGCGCTTGGGACTGTCGATCGGGGCGGTCGAGTTGATCCCGCCCCGCGTATAGCCGGTGCGGTGCGCGAGATAGAGGAGAACTGCGTCTGTCACCCTCCAATCGGCGGTGACGGTATAGGTGTTCGCCTGGGCCAGCGGAGTGACCGTCGAGAGCTCATTCGCGCCAGGAATCGTCGGCGTGCCTGCAAAAGACACGGCCTGAGGAAACCCGTTAAAGGTGATGAATTGCGTCTCGGCCGCGGTCTCAAAGGACGTGGTCGTATCCCAAGTATGCCGGAAACCGCCGGTCAGATTTATATCATCGGTGACGGCGAAGGTCGCCTGGCCGTAAACCGCATAGGTCTTCGAATGACCCCGCCGGGCGCGCGTGCAGGGCGACGGCACGCCGGCGTCAGTGCAAAAGGACGCCGGCGCGGGAAAACCGGACAGGCTGCCAAAAATGACATTTCCGGTGCCGGTCTCATAGTCGCGCGAGGCGCTGATGCGATAATAGAAGCCGCCCTGCCAATCGACGCGCCCGTCGAACAGCGTGCCGAGCAATTGGGCTTCCTCGCTCCAGTCGCGGCTCGACCACCCGCCGAGCTTGCCCCAATCGCCGTTTGGGTAGGTCGATCCGGGCGAAAGGACGCCGCGGCTGTCGAACAAGGGGGCGTCGATGCCGTCATAATTGCCGCTGCCGGGCCCCCGCGCCGTGCCCCAGTTCAGGCCGAATATGTTCTTGAAGGTCAGATTGTCGAGGATGTCCCAGCGGGTTTGATTAACAACGCCGTGGGAGGTGGAGTCCTGATCGACGTGGTAGTTGCGGAAGGCGGTTCGCGGACCGGCGGCGTTCTGGCG
>JBFXBB010000111.1:0-8970 GCA_050183685.1 Amphiplicatus sp. | reverse complement strand
TCGGTGAAGCTGCAACTCCCCGATGCGCATACGGATTTCATCTACGCCGTCGCAGGCGAGGAGGGGGGCTTCCTTCTCGCCCTGATCATTCTTGCGCTGTTCGCCGCGCTCGCCGCGCGCATCCTCATTCGGGCCGCGCGGTTAAAAAGCGTCTTCGCGCAAACCGCGGTCGCCGGCCTCGGCGCCATGATCGGCCTGCAAGGCTTCATCAATATCGGCGTCAATCTGCGCGCGCTCCCGGCGAAGGGGATGACGCTTCCTTTCGTCTCCTATGGCGGCTCTTCGTTGCTTGCGACGGGGCTCGCGCTCGGGCTCGTTCTCGCCTTGATGCGCCATGAGCGCGGCGCGAGCCGGAGGAAGGAGATCATGCCGTGACGGCGCTGATCGCGATCGCCGCCGGCGGCACCGGCGGGCACATGTTTCCGGCCGAAGCCCTCGCGCAGGAATTGAAGCGGCGCGGCCATAAGGTTCTTCTCGTCACGGATGCGCGCGGCGCGCGCTATGCGGAGAATTTTCCGGCCGATGAGCGCGTCGAGATTTCAGGCGCGAGCCCGAATGTCGGCGGCCCCGTTGCGCGCGCGCGCGCCGCGCTCTCGCTCGCGGGCGGGCTTGCGACGACGCTCGGCAGGTTCCGCAAGCGCGACGTCGCCGCGGCGGTCGGCTTTGGCGGCTATCCTTCCTTGCCGGCGATGCAGGCGGCGGCGATGCTGAAAATTCCCTATGGCGTCCATGAGCAGAACAGCGTGCTCGGCCGAGCGAACCGCATGCTCGCCGCGCGGGCGGGCTTTACGGCGCACGCCTTTCCTGTCCTTGAACGCGCGCCGGCGCAGGCGAGCCTTCGCGAAGTCGGCAATCCCTTGCGCGACGCGGTCGCGCCTTTCGCCGGCGCGGTTTATGCGCCGCCCCTCGCGCATGAAAAAATCGCGCTGCTCGTCTTCGGCGGCAGCCAGGGCGCCGCGCTTTTTTCCGCCGTTGCGCCCGGCGCGGTCGCCGCGCTCCCGGAGACGCTTCGCCGGCGCCTTTCGGTCGTCCATCAGGCGCGCGACAGCGAAAAGGCGCGCGTCGCTTCGGAATATCAGGAGGCGGGCGTTGACGCCGAGATTGCGCCTTTCTTTGCCGACCTGCCGGCGCGGATCGCCAAGGCGCATCTGGTGATTGCGCGCGCGGGCGCCTCGACCGTGACCGAGATCGCGACGATCGGACGCCCCTCCATTCTTGTGCCGCTCGCGATCGCGATGGACGATCATCAAACCGAGAACGCGCGCGTGCTCGCCGATGCGGGCGGCGCCATATTGACGCCCGAAAAGACCTTTACCGGCGAGGCGCTAACAAAACTCCTCGGCCCGCTTCTCGCCGAGCCCGCGCGCCTCGCCGACATGGCCGCGGCGACGAGGGGCAAGGTCAAGGCGAATGCGGCCAAGGCCCTCGCCGATCTCGTCGAAGGACTCGCCGCCGGAAAATCCGCATGAAAGAGTCGCGCAAGATAAAAATCCGTCTGCCCTTCGAGGTGGGGATCACCCATTTCGTCGGCATTGGCGGCATCGGCATGTCGGGCATCGCCGAGGTGATGCACAATCTCGGCTATGAGGTGCGGGGCTCCGACGTCGCCGACGGCGCGAATGTGCAGCGCCTGCGCGAGAAGGGGATCGCGATCACGATTGGCCACGCGCCCGCGAACATTGAGGGCGCCGACGCCGTCGTCGTCTCGACGGCGGTCAAGCGCGACAATCCCGAAATCCTCGCCGCGCGCGCGCGCCACATTCCGGTCGTCCGGCGCGCCGACATGCTCGCCGAATTGATGCGCCTCAAATGGACGATCTCCGTCGCCGGCACGCATGGCAAGACGACGACGACGACCATGATCGCGGCGCTGCTCGAAGAAGCAAAGCTCGACCCGACCGTCATCAATGGCGGCGTCATCAACGCTTATGGGACGAATACGAGGGTCGGCGAGGGCGACTGGATGGTCGTCGAGGCGGACGAGTCCGACGGCGCGTTCCTGCGCCTGCCGACGACCGTCGCGGTCGTCACCAATATCGATCCCGAGCATCTCGACCATTGGGGGGGCTTTGAGGCGCTCCGCGAGGCGTTCGACGACTTCATCGAGAACGCGCCCTTTTACGGTTTCGGCGTCGTCTGCCTCGACCATCCCGAGGTGCAGGCGCTGGTCGGACGCGTCACCGACCGGCGGCTCATTACCTATGGCGTCAATCCGCAGGCCGATGTCCGCGCCGACAATATCGCCTTTGAGGGCGACGTGACGCGTTTCGACATCGTCTTTCGCGAGCGCGGCCAGGAAACGCGGCGCATCGCCGATGCGCGCCTGCCGATGCCGGGCCTGCATAATGTTTTAAACGCGCTCGCCGCCGCGACCGTGGCGAGCCGCCTGAAGGCGAGCGACGAGGCGATCAAATCGGCTTTCGCGAAATTCTCCGGCGTCAAGCGGCGCTTTACCAAAGCCGGCGAGTGGAAGGGCGTCACGATCATCGATGATTACGGCCATCACCCGGTCGAGATCGCGGCGGTCTTGCGCGCGGCGCGCACTGTGACGAGCGGCAAGGTGATCGCGGTCGTTCAGCCGCATCGCTTCACGCGGCTCCGGGATCTTTTCGATGAGTTCTGCGCCTCGCTCAATGACGCCGATGTCGCGATCGTCGCGGATGTCTACACCGCGGGCGAGCCGCCGATCGAGGGCGTCGATCGCGACGCGCTCGTCGCCGGCGCGGCCGCGCATGGCCATCGCGATGCGAGGGCGCTGTCCTCCTTCGACGATCTGCCGGCGCTCGTCGCCGGCCTCGCCGAGCCCGGCGACTATGTCGTCTGTCTCGGCGCCGGGGACATCACGAAACATGCGAATAATCTCGCTGACGCGCTCGCCAGGGTGAAGGCGTGAATAAGATAACGCCCGCCGATCTTCCTTCCGTCCGCGGCCGTTATGTCGCGGGGGCGGACATGTCGGCGATCACCTGGTTCCGCGTCGGCGGGCCGGCCGATATTCTCTACACCCCCGCGGATGAAGACGATCTTGCGCGCTTCCTCGAAGAAACGCCCAAGGATATTCCAGTCTGCCCCGTCGGCGTCGGCTCCAATCTCCTTGTGCGCGACGGCGGCGTCCGGGGCGTCGTCGTGAGGCTCGGCGCGCCATTCGCGAAAATCGAGACCGGGGGCGTTCGCGTCAAGGCGGGGGCCGCCGCGCTCGATGCGCAAGTCGCGAAGGCCGCCGCCAGAGCGGGGATCGCGGGCCTCGAATTCTATCGCGGCGTGCCGGGAACGATCGGCGGCGCGGTCGCGATGAACGCCGGGTGCTATGATCGCGAGACGAAAGACGTTCTCATCGAGGCGGTCGGCCTGACCCGCGACGGCGCGCGGCGCGTCTTCTCGAACGCCGAAATGGGCTTTGCCTATCGCTCGAACAAGATCGGCGACGGCGTGATTTTTATCGAAGCGCTGTTTGAGGGCTATAAGGATGACCCTGCCGCGGTCGAGGCGCGCATGGCGGAGATAACGAAACGCCGCGAAGCGACCCAGCCCATCCGCGAAAAGACCGGCGGGTCGACCTTCGCCAATCCGGAGGGCGACAAGGCCTGGCGGCTGATCGATAAAATCGGCGGCAGGGGCCGCGTCGTCGGCGACGCGCAGGTCTCCGAGCAGCATTGCAATTTCATGATCAATCGCGGCAAGGCGACGGCGGCGGATATCGAGAGGCTGGTCGAATCCTTGCGTGAAGACGTGCTTAAGGAGACGGGCGTGGCCTTGCGCTGGGAAATCAAGCGGATTGGAGAGAGGCTGTAGGTTGTAGGTTGTAGGTTGTAGGTTGTGAGCAGCATCAAATCCTATAAAGACTTACAAGTGTGGCGCCGGTCGATGGATCTGGTGGAAACCATCTATGCGCTGGTCAAAGGCTTTCCAAAACAGGAAGAATATCGAGTTACCTCCCAGATCATACGCGCCGCCATTTCCATTCCATCCAATATAGCGGAGGGTCAATGGCGTAACTCAAGAAGGGATTATACGAATTTTATCGGCATTGCACATGGCTCGCTTGCGGAAGTCGAAACACTGTTATTTGTCGCTGAGCGCGTGAAGCTCGCCTCGACTGAGCAGATCCGGCCGCTTGTCGAGCAGGCTGAAGAAATTAGCAGAATGCTGAACGCAATGCGTCAGAAGCTATCGTCGGGCAAATAGTGCACAACCTACAACCTGCAACCTACAACCTATGACCAAGTACAAGCGCATTGCAGTCCTGAAAGGCGGCTGGTCGCCGGAGCGGGAGGTTTCGCTCAATTCCGGCGCGCAATGCGCCAGGGCGCTGCGCGAGGCTGGCTATGACGTCGTCGAAATCGACGCCGGCCGCGATCTCGCCGAGCAATTGAAGAAGGCCGCGCCGGACGCCGCATTCAACGCGCTGCACGGTCAATGGGGCGAGGACGGCTGCGTGCAAGGCCTGCTCGAAGTCATGGGGATTCCCTATACGCATTCGGGCGTCCTCGCCTCCGCCCTTGCGATGGACAAGCAAAGGACGAAGCTTGTGCTTGCCGGCGCGGGCGTGCCCTCTCCCGAAGGCCGGATCGTATCACGCAGGCAAGCCGCGGGCGGCCATGTGATGGCGCCGCCTTATGTCGTCAAGCCGAACGCGCAAGGCTCTTCCGTCGGCGTTTTCATCGTCAGGAAGGGGGACAATCGCCCGCCGGCCGAACTCGCCGCCGATCAATGGTCGCTTGGCGAAGAGGTTCTGGTCGAGAAGTTTATTCCCGGCCGTGAACTCACGGTCGCGGTCATGGGCGCGCGCGCGCTTTGCGTCACCGAAATCACGACGAGCCTTGCTTTTTACGACTATGAAGCAAAATACGCGGCCGGCGGGTCGAGGCATGTTTTGCCGGCGGACCTGCCGCCGGCGATCACCGAGCGCTGCCTTGCGCTCGCCTTGAAGGCGCATCAGGCGCTCGGCTGCCGCGGCGTGTCGCGCTCGGATTTCCGTTATGACGAAAACGCGAAAGGCGAGCAGCTCTTCTTTCTTGAAATCAATACGCAGCCCGGGATGACCGGCACCTCGCTCGCGCCCGAGCAGGCGCGCTATTGCGGCGTTTCCTTCCCCGAACTTTGTTCCTGGATCGTGGAGGACGCGACATGCCAAAGGTGAAAAGAAAAAAAGCCCCGGCGCGGCGCAAGGCGTCAGCGGCGTCGTCAAAGGGGCCGTCATGGTTCGAACGCCTCGCCGATCTTGCGCAGCGCTATGCGCTTGCGAGCGTCGCCGGGGTTTTGGTGATCCTCGCCGGCGTCGGCGCCGTTCTCTGGGCGGGCGGCTATGTCGGCCTTCTTGCCGAGCGCCTTGACCGCGCGGCAAGCAATGGCGCGGTCGCCGCGGGCTTTGCGATCCGCAAGGTCACGGTGAAGGGCCGCCACCAGGCCGCGCTGGATGAGATCGGGGCCGCGATCGGGCCCGTCATCGGCGCTTCGCTTCTCCATTTCGATGCGGAGCGCGCGCGCGCGCGCGTCGAAGAACTTGGCTGGGTGCGCGCCGCCGCCGTCACCCGGCTTCTGCCCGACACGATCCATGTATCGATCCGAGAGCGCGCGCCGTCCGCCGTCTGGCAGATGTCGGGCGCCTTTCACCTTATCGACGTCAACGGCGCCGTCATCCGCGAGATCGGCGCTTATGAATATTCTTCCCTGCCGCTCATCGTCGGCGCCGGCGCGCCGGAAGCGGCGGCGGACATTCTCGCGGCGCTTGAGGCCCATCCCGACATCAAGGAGAAGACGTCGGCGCTCGTGCGCGTCGGCGAGCGGCGCTGGAATATGCGGCTGCGCAACAATCTCGACGTGAAGCTTCCCGAGGCGGGTTTCGCCGACGCGCTTGAAGCGCTGGCGATCTTAAACGCCGCGCACGGAACGCTTGACCAGGACCTCGAATATATCGACCTTCGCGATCCGGAGCGTCTGGTCGTCAGGAAGCGCGGCGAGCGGGCGGCGGAGTAACAGGACAAAATGGTTGTCATAAGGCCGGCGCGATTCCATCGGGAAGGCGAACTCATCGCGGCGCTCGATATCGGCGCCTCGAAAGCGGTGTGTCTCATCGCGCATCTTGCGCCCTTCGCGGGGCGAAAAAAGACGCCGGAGATCGTCGGGGTCGGCCGCCAAGGCGGCGCGCCCTCGGAGCGCGGCGTTCATGCGACGGAAGGCGCCATTCGCGCCGCGGTCGACGCCGCCGAGCGCATGGCGGGCGAACGCATCAAAGGCGTCACGGTCGGCATTGGCGGCCGGCGTCTCGTCTGCCGGCGGCTCGGCGTCGATCTCGATGTCGGCGCGCGGGTGACCGAGGAGGATCTCGTCGACTGTTTGCGCCAGGGCGCGGCGGCGGCCGCTGACGACGACCATGCGGCGATTCATGCCTTGCCCATCGTCTATAGCGTCGACGGCGAGGAGACGGACGAGCCGGTCGGCGGCGCGGGGTCCGTTCTGACCGCCGAGCTTCTCGGCGTCAGCGCGCGCAAGCGCGACGTCGCCAATATTGACGCTCTTATCGAGCGTTGCGGTTTGAAGCTTGACGATCTCGTCGCCGCGCCGCTCGCCGCCGCCGAGGCGGTGCTGGTCGAGGATGAGCGCGATCTCGGCGTCCTCCTTATCGATATCGGCGCGCGGGCGACGGATTTTGCGGTTTATGAGCGCGGGGCGCTCACCGCCTGCGGCGGGATTCCGCTGGGCGGAGAACATGTCACGCGCGACATCGCCCATGCGTTCGGCGCGCCGCTGCGCGAGGCCGAACGGGTGAAGACGCTTTACGGCGCGGCGCTGATCGGCGCGGGCGACGAGCACCGGCTTGTCGATTTCCCGCAGCTTGGCGATGAAACGGACATCATGCGCGTCTCGCGGGCCGAGCTTTCGGCGGTCATCACGCCGCGGCTTGAAGAAATCCTCGAACTGACGGCGAAAAAAATTCCCTCGAATTCGCGTTCGCGTCTCGGGGTCCGGCGCGCGGTCCTCACCGGCGGCGGCAGCCTGCTCGTCGGCGCGCGCGAAACGGCCGAGCGCGTCTTGTCGATGCGCGCGCGCCTGGCGCGCCCGACCGCGCTTTCCGGCGCGCCGGACGCGGCGACGAGTCCGCAATTTTCCGTCGCCGCGGGACTTATCCATCTCGCCGCCGAGCAGCGCGCGCGGCGGCGCGAGGCCGCCTTTGCGCGCCGTCCCGTCCGCGCCGTCTCCGCCGGCGGCGTGTTCGCGAATGTCGGCGCCTGGCTGCGGGAGAATTTTTGAGTTGTGGGGTCGAGAGAAAATGCGGGCGCGGCGCAATCGGCCCATCCTTCGCGACGCGGCCCGCCGGGCCGCTCCTCAGGATGAGGCTTTCCCTTGTTGCAACAGGCGCGAGCCTCATCCTGAGGAGGCGCGGAGCGCCGTCGCGAAGGATGGGCCGCAAGGAAAAGCGTCGCCATTAACCGTGCATTAACCATTTGGTAACAGGTCTGAACGATTCTTTAACCACGCGTTATATCGACAGGGGAACCGGAGTCATCGATGCCACTTAATCTGAGCGTTCCGGAGCTTACGGAACTGAAGCCGCGTATCTGCGTCATCGGCGTCGGCGGCGCCGGCGGGAACGCCGTCAACAATATGATCGAGAGTGCGCTTGAAGGCGTCGAATTCGTCGTCGCCAATACGGACTCGCAGGCGCTCGGCCTCTCAAAGGCGCAAAAGCGCATCCAGCTCGGCGCGAAGACGACGCAGGGCCTTGGGGCGGGATCGCTCCCCGATGTCGGACGCGCCGCCGCCGAAGAGTCGCTCGATGAAATCCTTGAGCATCTGGGGAACGCCCACATGCTCTTCATCACCGCCGGCATGGGCGGCGGGACCGGCACCGGGGCGGCGCCCGTCATCGCCCGCGCGGCGAAAGAGCGCGACATCCTCACCGTCGGCGTCGTCACGAAGCCCTTCCATTTCGAAGGCGCGCGGCGGATGCGCATCGCGATGGCCGGGATTGAATCGCTGCAAGAGCATGTCGACACGCTGCTGATCATTCCGAACCAGAACCTCTTCGCCATCGCCAATGAGCGCACGACCTTTCATGAGGCCTTCGCGATGGCCGACCAGGTGCTGCATTCGGGCGTGCGCGGGATTACCGACCTGATGGTGATGCCGGGCCTCATCAATCTCGACTTCAATGACGTCAGGACCGTCATGAGCGAGATGGGCAAGGCGATGATGGGGACAGGCGAGGCCGAAGGCGACAAGCGCGCCATCGAAGCGGCCGAAGCCGCGATTTCCAATCCGCTGCTCGACGAAGTTTCGATGAAGGGCGCGCGCGGCGTGCTCATCAATATCACGGGCTCGATGGATATGACCCTGTTCGAGGTCGACGAGGCGGCGAACCGCATCCGCGCCGAGGTCGATCCCGACGCGAATATCATTGTCGGCTCGACCTTCAATCAGGACCTGCAAGGGCGTGTGCGGGTCTCCGTCGTCGCGACCGGCATCGACGCGCTCGCCAAGGACGCGCCGAAGACCGACGAAAAGCCGAAAGAGGTCGCGATCTCGCGGCCCTGGCGCGAAACGCCGGCGCCGGCGCTCGCCGTCAATCCGGCCCCCGCGCCGCGCCCGTCTGCGAACGCCGGCGCGTCCGAGGCGGCGCCGGCCCAGCCCTTCCTCGGCTCGGCCAATCCGGCGCCGGCCAACCCGGTCGGCGACGTGCATGAGCGGATTCGCCGTATGCTGATCGAGGGATCGGCCGACGGCGTCGGCGCGCCGGCCGCGCCGCGCCGCGCCGCGCCGCCGATCCCGCCCCCCAATCCCGGCCCGGGCGTTTCCGGCGGGGAGCGCTCGCCCCTGCGGCCCGCCGAGCCTCAAAAGGCGCCCCGCAATCCCTTCCGCGAGGCGACCGAGCTCGGCAAGCATTCGATCGAAACGGCGCTCGACCTCATCAAGACAATCGGCGCGGCGCGGGCGGCGAACCCGCATCCGACGCCCCGGCCGCGCCAGGCC
>JBFXBB010000110.1:0-9029 GCA_050183685.1 Amphiplicatus sp. | reverse complement strand
TGGTACGACAATCCGTATGACAGATATGTCTATGGGGGTTCGAGTCCCCCCGCCCTAACCACGCCCATCCTTAAGCCAGATAGCAAAGCAATGGCTCCAGTATAAAAGATGCCCCTTGACATCGTTGCGCAATATAGACGCATCAGGGTGAAAAGCGGCCACGGTTTTGTCAAAAAATTGTTGCATGCATGCTGGGTGGATTTATCGCGCGCGATAGTACTTAATGCACGGCCTATGGGGAAACCGATAACCAAGTCGCGATGTCCAGAATATTTCAAGCTTTTTTGGCGAATGAAACAGCGATCAGGCGTGTCTTCAAGCGGTATTTTCACCGCCAGGAAGACATCGATGATTTGACCCAAGATGTTTTTATGAGGTGCTTCTCGGCGGAAATGAAGGCGGAGATCCATGAGCCGAAATCGTTCCTGTTACGTTCGGCAAAGAACCTCGCGATCAGCGAACTCAGAAAAAAAGTCCACGCTACGACTGATTCAATTGAAAATTCAGGCGGTTCGGACGTCTTTATAGACGAGAGAGAAGCCTCGCCCGAAAAAAAGGCGGACGCCAAACGAAAGCTGGCCGTGCTCGCGACGGCGATTGCGGAGTTGCCGCCCAATATCCGCCGGGCCTTTTGGCTGCGCCGGATAGAAGGGCTGAAACTTGGCCAGATCGCCGCAAAGCTCGGCATAGCGCCGAGCACGGTGAAGAAATATGTCGGCGCGGCGCTGCTTCTTTGCGAGACGAGCATGCGCAGACATGGCTATGAGCTCGCTGAATTCAGCGGCGCACGGGAAAAGGACGGGAATAGGATGGGCGCGCCGGAGGTGGTTGAGTTGTCGTTACCGGCGGACGACGTCGTCAAGAGAAAAAGCGATGAGTGATAGCGACAAGCTGATGCTGTTTCCCGATCACAAAGCCGTCGACGCGGCCGCGGTCGACTGGCTTCTGACCTTGGAGGAGGGCGATATTTCAGCGGAGGAACATGTCGCGTTTTTGGCGTGGCGCAATGCGAGTCCTTTGCACCGAGACGCCTTCGATCGCGTTTGCCTTCTTTGGGCCGAGTTTGGCGGGGCGGCGGTATTGGCCGATTTTGCTCAATCCGATGAGAACGCCGCGCAATTGGCGAAGGATGTTTCAAGGGCCCGATGGGGCTTTCTGGCGCGGCGCTCAGTCCTCGCCAAGCTTGCCGCCTCGGTCGCCCTAATTGCCCTGATTGGAAGCGCCGTCGAGATTACGCGCGGCGTTCGACCTTTGCGTCAGAACGGGTACCATACAGCGGTCGGCGAGCAAAGGACGATCGACTTGCCGGACGGGTCGGTCGTCGAACTCAACACGGACAGCCGCATCGAATTCGCTTTTGCGAGCAATGAGCGCCAGGCGCGTCTCTCGCGCGGCGAAGCCTATTTCGATGTCGCGCCCGATGAAACGAGACCTTTTACGGTCCAAACGGCGAATGGTTCGATCACTGCGATCGGGACCGCGTTTGCAATCAGAGTGCGCGATGATGAAGTGGGCGTTTTGGTCGCCAAGGGACGGGTCGCCTTGCTTCCTGCCGAAGACGAGACGGAAGGCCGGTCGCTTTCCGGCGATGCTGCCGTGACGAAAGCACGGATTGAAATCGACGCCGGCCAGTCCGCCGTCTTCAGGCGCGGCGTTGAAAAGGTTCAGTCGGTTGAGCCGCAGCTCATTGCACAAAAGCTGGCATGGCGTCAGGGCGTCTTGGCGTTTTCCGCGACGCCCTTGTATGAAGTCGTGGACGACGTCAATCGCTATACAAACACTGTTATCGTTATTGAAGACGAGGCGCTGCGCAATCTTGCGGTCACCGGGTATTTTGAGATCGGCAAACTCGGAGAGATGTTTGAGGCGCTTGAAGTCATGGCCGACCTTAAGGCGGAACGACGAGGGTCTGGTCGCGTTTATTTGACCAGAAAGCAAGAAAGCTGAATTTGCGAACCGCGATTGGACGGGCGTCGTTTCAATGCGGCTTCGCGGCGATTTGGAGGAGTATGCTTATCGCGGCGGCTTGAAAATAGGCAAAAATGAACCGCAGACGGAGAAAAAATTCGAAACGATGCGGCTGTTTAGAATTCTGGCGCGTCTAACTTGGCGGGGCCATTCGGGAAGGTTCCTTCGTGTAAATCCGTTTCGTGTCCTGAATGCCAAGCTGAGAATAGGGGAAACGCTGCGCTTTGGGCGGACCGTTGTCGCGCTTGTCGCGACGACGCTGTTTTTCGTCGGCGGCGCCTATGCGCGCGACGTTGCGACCCGTTACGACTTTCATATCGAAGAGGACGGGCTGGCGGCGGCGCTTCACTCCATTGTCCGGTTGACGGGCGCAAGTCTTATCTATCCTGAAGAATTGGCGGACCAAGGCAAGGTCAATCATGTCGTCGGCCGCTACACGCTTGACGAAGCGCTGGCGGCGCTGCTGAAGGGCACGAAGTTTTCCGGCGGGCTCACAAAGGGCGGGGTCATTGTGATTGCGCTGGATCAGGGGCCCCAAGATCGGGCGAGCGATATCCCGGGCGGGAAGGCCCAAAAAGGGCTGTTGGCGAATATATCCGCGCTTCTCCTTCCGGCGGCGGCCAATGGGAGAGGCGCGGATGGCGAGGTCGGCTCCTCGGGTCAGGCCCAGTTCGACGTCATCACCGTGACGGCGAGACGGCAGGCGGAAAATATCCAGACTGTTCCGCTGACCGTTACGGCCCTGTCGAATGAGCAACTGAGGCGGCAGAACATTCTGAGGCCGACGGATCTGCAATTCGCGGCGCCGTCCGTCACGGTGCAGTCTGTGCTTGGGCGTTTGGGCGGGACCTATAGCGTGCGCGGCCTTGCGGCCGGCGTCGTCACCTATTTCAGCGAGGCGCCCGGCGGGCCGACCCAGGTCGGCATGCCGTTCTTCGACGAGGGCTCGGTCGAGATGCTCAACGGCCCGCAAGGCACGCTCTTCGGCCGGACCGGCGCGGCGGGCGCCGTGTTGATCGCGCCGCAGCATCCGGATTTAAACGAATTCGGCGGCTATGTGGACTACAGCGCCGGCAATTACGGACGCCAGCAAGCAACCGTGGCGGTGAACGCGCCCCTCGTCAAAAACGAATTGGCGCTGCGCGTCGTCTATCACCACGACCATATCGATGGCTATGTTCGCCAGATCTATCCCAGCCAAATCGTCCGCGAATTGCCGAGTTCAATTGATCTTGATCAGAAACTCGACGAAATCAACAGCGATTCAGTCCGGGTCGGTCTGGAATGGAAGCGCGGCGGCTTTGACAATTACCTCGTTTACAGCCGCCTGTTGGCTGATCAGGCTCCGCCGGGAGAAATCCTGACCTATGGCAATCCTAATCTTGCGGCTCTCAACCTTTCGCCGACCGCGCAAAGTGCGACCTTCGGCCCGATTTGCGTCGCGGCGGTCGCCAACGGCCTTGCCGGCGACGTCGGTTCTTGCATCGCGCAGCACTACAATGTCAGCCAACAGATCAAGGCCGCGATCATCGACGAGATGAGCCGCATCCAAACGGGCGGCGAGGACGCGGTCAGGTCGACGCCCGCCCTTCAGGGCGCGCTTGGATTCGAAAATGCGCGTAATGACAGCTTCGTGGATGTCGCCCGATATGATTTCGGCGATCTCGGTCCGACGAGTCTACAGGTGAAGAATATCTTCAGCTTTCAGTCGGAATCGAGCGCCGCCGGCTATCAACTGGATGGCCTAGGCGGTCTCGCCTTGCAAGTGAACGGCACGACGACGGCGCTTCCGGGATTCGCCACGCCGACGCTCACGCGCGCCAATCAAAGCGGGAATAGGGCGACTGTCGAGCGAGGTCCCGGCGCGAGGACGATTACCGAGGAGTTCCAGCTTCACGGCGTTGCGTTGGATATGATCGACTGGACCGCGGGCTTCTACTACCAGCGGATCAAAGAGCTCGCGTTCGACGACGGCGTTTCAACCATGTTCAGGACCTTTTCGGGCGCCTATACGCAGAATTTCGGATTCGGCGCGTCCTTCAACTATCAGGCTGGCTCCGAAACCGTCGAAAAGGCGGGTTACGGCCAGGTGACTATCGACCTCGATAAGATCGGCGTTCACGGCCTCAGCGTCACGGGCGGGTACCGTCATACGAGCGACGTGACGGTCACGCGGAGCATTCCAGTTGTGGCCAATCCCGCCGGGACCGGTCCGATTTCTCCCTCCATGACGGCCGGCGTGTCGGTCGCGGAAGTCCGCAGCAGCGGGTCCAATTACACCGCCGCCGTCAACGAGCAGATCACGCCCGAAATTCTTATCTATGGATTGACGAGCAAATCCTATGTGCCGGGGGGCGTCAATATTACTCTCGGCTGCAATATCGCGCCGAATTGCACGGACGCTTTCGAGCCTTCCACGGTCGTCGATTATGAGATCGGCGCGAAGACCGAGTTCAATCTCGGCGGCGCGCGCGTGCGGTTGAACGCGGACATCTTCCGCATGAATTTCTCCAACATCCAGCAGAATTTCCGGTTTACCTCCGGAACAGTCGCAATTCTCTATACGGAGAATGTCGCTGAGGCGCGCCTACAGGGCATAGAGGCGCATATGGATGTTCTCTGGTCGCCGATCTGGGACATGTCGCGCAACTATTCCTATCTCGACGCCCAGTTCCTGAACTGGGTGGCGACCGATCCCAATAATCAGTCGCTTCCGACCGATGTCTGCCTGCCGGGCTCGGCGACGGGCCTTTGCCTTATCGATTTGCAGGACAACCCTTTCCTGAATGCGCCGGATCATCAATTCAACGCAACCATTCGCTATCACCTGCCGATCGACAGGACGCTCGGAGACGCCTGGCTGTCTCTGACCGGCTATTATCAAGGCCGCCAGTGGCTTGTGACCGCGGCCTATCGCGAGCTTGCGGCGGCGAGCGCCAAGATCGGCGTCAACGCCTATGACGCCGTGAGCCAGGCCCCCTATGGCCATATGAATTTTCGGGTTCAGTGGGACAATATCAAGGGATCCGGTTTTAGCGCGGCGGTGTTCGTCAACAATATAACTGACGCCATCTACGCGCAGGCGGGAAGCAGCCGCATATTCACCAGCGGGACCGCAGTCAAACTTTACGGTCCGCCGAGAATGTGGGGCGTCAATCTTATCTATAGTTTCTGATTCGGCGCCCTCAGTTCTCGGTCAGCTTATTCAGGATGTCGGCATACCAGACGCAGTTCAGCCCGAGCGCCTCGTCGAGTTGAACATCGCGGGCGCCGATGTCGAGCCGCGAGGAATGCACGCCGAGCAGAAGCCAGGGCAGATCGCCCAACTCCGCGTCTCGTCCGCGAATTCGGGCGACGACCGGCGCGCCGCTCGCGCCGCGATGGGTGCGCGCGTCCGACAGGAAATATCCCTCGCCCTGAAAACGAAGCCCGAATGTCGAGGCGATCGCGCCGTGACGCGCCACCGGCAAATGATGCAGCGTGTCATGGAAGCCGAGCGGAAAGCCGACTACCAAGAGCCGCGTTCCGATCTCAATCTCTTCATAAGGGGCGAGAAGATGTTTCGGCGTGAAGGCGCGATACGCAGCGGTTTCTGGAAGTTTCGAACGGTCGACCGCGAGAACGGCGACGTCGACCGGTCCCGACCTGTCGACGCCTTCCCGCCAGAGCCGTTCGCCATTTTCAAAAAGCGGAATGGAAATGCTGGCCGACTGAGCGAGATTTTCCGGGTCCGTATGCATCTCGATTTCGACGCGGTCGGGAAAGTGCCGGCTCGGCTCATCGATGACGACATGTCGGCTGGTGACGAGATAGAGGCGACCGTCGCGTTCGAAGAAAAAACTCGTCGCGTTCGTCAGGCGCTGGTCTTTGTTGAAGGTCAAAATACGCGGCGCGGTTAAGAGCAAAGGTTCGATCACGAGGACGCAATACCGCCTTTCCAGCCACACAAGGGCGAGCCCCGGAAAACAGCCCTTTCTGCGCAGAGTTCCGTCTCGTCTCTTCTAGACGAAACCGATTTCGGGCGCGTGTTCTATCAGACGGCGATTCCTTTGCAATTTCTGATTGTATGCCGAGCCTCTCGGCCGGCGGGGGGCAAAACGGCGCTGGCGGGAGGGGGCCGTCCCGGATTATACCGCAATGCGGAATCCTGGACCGCCAGGGGGCGGAGAGGAGGACGGCTTGCCGCCGTTTCAGAAAGACCTGGCGCGTCGGACTTTCCCGCCATTCGGGCTCCGCGCCTAAGATCAGGATTGTGCGTCCCGTGTCGATAAAGGCCAGCGTCTATCATCTCACGCAGTACCGCTACGACCGCCCGGTGCGGCTCGGACCGCAGCTCATCCGGCTGCGTCCCGCGCCGCATTCGCGCACGCGCGTCATCGCCCACTCGCTCAAAGTCGGTCCGAAGACTCATTTCGTTAATCATCAGCAGGACCCTTATGGCAATTGGGTCGCGCGTTTCGTTTTTCCCGAACCTGTCCGCGAGTTGAAGATCGAGGTCGATCTCGTTGCGGATATGACCGTCTACAACCCGTTTGACTTTTTCGTCGAGGAGACGGCCGAGACCTGGCCGTTCGATTATCCCGAGGCGATCAGGCCGGATCTTGCGATCTATCGGAGCGCCGAACCGACCGGTCCGAGGCTGCGCGCCTTTCTGGACACGCTCCCGACGGCGCCGGCGCGATCGGTGGATTTTCTCGTCGATCTGGACGCCGGCCTGTCGCGGCGCATCGACTATGTCATTCGCCTGGAGCCGGGCGTTCAGTCGCCTGAGGAGACGTTGGAGCGCGGCAGCGGATCCTGCCGCGATTCAAGCTGGCTGCTCGTGCAGATTCTTCGCAATCTCGGCTTCGCCGCTCGTTTCGTGTCGGGTTATCTCATTCAGTTGAAGCCCGATCTTGTCTCGCTCGACGGGCCGCCCGGAACCGATCGCGATTTCACCGATCTGCACGCCTGGGCCGAGGTCTATCTGCCCGGCGCCGGTTGGATCGGTCTCGACCCGACGTCGGGTCTATTGACCGGCGAGAGCCATATCCCGCTCGCGGCGACGCCGCATTACGCAAACGCCGCGCCGATCACCGGCCTTGCGAGCGAGGCGAAGGTCGATTTCAATTTCGATATGCGCGTCGCGCGCATCGCCGAGCATCCGCGCATAACGAAGCCTTTTTCGGACGCAGCCTGGGCGGCGCTCGATGCGTTGGGCAAGAAGGTCGATGAGGCGCTCGTTGCAGGCGATGTGCGCCTGACAATGGGGGGCGAGCCGACCTTTGTTTCCATCGACGATTTCGAATCGGCCGAATGGAACACGGCGGCGAGCGGGCCCGGAAAGCTCCGATCCGCCGATATCCTGATTCGGCGACTCAAAGGTCGCTTCGCGCCAGGCGGCCTTTTGCATTACGGCCAGGGGAAATGGTATCCGGGCGAGACCTTGCCGCGTTGGACCTTCTCGCTTTATTGGCGAAAGGACGGCAAGCCGATTTGGAAAGGCGCAGGGCTAGGCGCGGCGGAACGCGTCGACCGACAGGCCGCGCAGGCCGACGCGGAAAAGCTTTTACGAACGATCGCGACGAGACTCGATGTGCCGGTCGACCTGGTGACGCCGGCGTATGAGGATCCCGCGCACTGGATTTTGAAGGAAAGCGAACTGCCGCCGAATGTCACGCCGGAAAATTCCAGGCTTAAGGATCCGGAAGAACGGCGTCGACTGGCGCGCGTCTTTGCGCGCGGGCTGACCGAGCCTTCCGGTTATGTCCTGCCGATTCAGCGCTGGCAGGCGCGTGCGGAAGGCGGCTGGCGGTCGGAACGGTGGAAAACGCGGCGGGGGCTCCTCTTTTTGGCGCCCGGCGACAGCGCCATCGGCTACAGGCTGCCGCTCGGCGCGCTTCCCTATATTCCGGCGTCGAGATACCCGTACATCTATCCGGCCGACCCGACCGAGCCTAAGGACGCGCTGCCGGATTTCGACATGCAGAGCGCCGCTGGGCGGACGCAAGGCGTTGCGCGCTTCACGGCCGACAGCAGCGGGCGCCGAGGCGCCGGCCAAACGCCGGATGAGATCGGCGGCGAGGTGCGCACGGCGCTATGCGTGGAGCCCCGAGACGGCGCGCTCTTCGTCTTCATGCCGCCGGTCGAAAATCTGGAGGATTATCTCGAACTCATCGCCGCCATCGAGACGTCGGCGGCGTCCTTGGGGCTTGCCGCCTATGTCGAAGGCTACGCGCCGCCGGCCGATTCCCGCTTAAACGTCATCCGCGTCTCGCCCGATCCCGGCGTTCTCGAAGTCAATATTCATCCGGCGTCGAACTGGAAGGAATGCGTCGCGATCACGCAAGCCGTTTATGAAGAGGCCCGCCAATCTCGTCTTGGCACGGATAAATTCATGATTGATGGCCGGCATGTCGGCACTGGCGGGGGAAATCATGTGGTCGTCGGCGGGGCGACCGTCATGGACAGTCCGTTCCTCCGCCGGCCCGATCTCTTGCGCAGCCTCATTCTGCACTGGCAGCGCCATCCGAGTCTTTCCTATCTCTTTTCGGGACTTTTCATCGGGCCGACGAGCCAGGCGCCGCGCATCGACGAGGCGCGCCATGACAGCCTTTATGAACTTGAGATCGCGCTTGCGCAGATACCCGGCCCCGGCGAAGGCGCCGCGCCGCCGCCCTGGCTCGTCGATCGCCTGCTCCGGAATATTCTGATCGACGTCACCGGCAACACGCACCGGACCGAAATCTGCATCGACAAGCTTTATTCCCCGGATGGACCGACGGGCCGTCTCGGCCTTGTCGAGTTCCGCGGTTTCGAAATGCCGCCCGACGCGCGCATGAGCCTTGCCCAGCAGGTTCTGATCCGGGCGCTGATCGCAAGATTCTGGCGGTCTCCGGCCGTCGGCGCGCCGGTCCGCTGGGGAACCGTTCTTCACGATCGTTTCATGCTGCCATACTTCGTATGGCAGGACTTCTGCGAGGTTTTGCGCGATTTCGCCGATCATGGATTCGATCTGCGCTCGGAATGGTTCGAGGCGCAGGCTGAGTTTCGTTTTCCCTTTTGCGGGGAGATTGAGGTCG
>JBFXBB010000109.1:0-9060 GCA_050183685.1 Amphiplicatus sp. | reverse complement strand
CGTCAACTTGACGGCGCGAGCCCCTTCGCAAGACAAATATTTAAGTCCGGCTTTTCCTCGCCCGACCTCATCGCTGCGGAATCAAGATGCGCCGCAGACTGAACGCCCTTTTCATCTGGATACAGAATGACGATCAGCGCGCAGGAGGCGAGGCTGTACCGGCGGAATTCGCCCGCGCCTTCCCTCCGGACGAGGGCGGGCGCCCCGAGGCGCCTGTCGAGCGCGGCGGCGTCAAGGCCGATAAGACTCTTGACCGTGAAGGCGGGCCTTGCAAGCATCGTTGTTTCCGGCGTCGCGGCGCTCGGCGCTTTTCCTGTCGTCGCGCAGGCCGAAAGAAGAAAGGCCGGCGCAAGAACGCAGAGGATACGTGACATCAGCATGGAAAGCGCTCCCCTCGGTTGCGCGCTGAAAAGGCCGACCTTATAAGCGCGCCGTTAAAGCGTCGCAAATGGATGAGAGCACAATGAACGGACCGCGCCTCGACGTCATCGGCGTCGGCAATGCGATTGTCGACGTCCTCGCCGAGGCGGACGACGCCTTCCTCGCCGCCCACGGCGTGCCGAAAGGCGGCATGATCCTCATCGATGAGCCCCGCGCGCGCGCAATTTACGATGCGATGCGGCCAGGCGTCGAGATTTCCGGCGGCTCGGCGGCGAACACCATCGCCTGCCTCGCCTCGCTCGGCGGTCGCGGCGGCTTTATCGGCAAAGTCGCAAACGACGCACTTGGCGAAATCTTCCGTCACGATCTCACGGCGCTCGGGGTCGCCTTCGAAACGGCGCCTCTTACGGAGGGGCCGGGTACGGGTCGCTGTCTCATCAATGTGACTCCGGACGCGCAGCGCTCGATGACGACCTATCTCGGCGCCGCCGGTCTCGTTTCGCCGGACGACGTTGATCCGGCCCTCGTGACAGACGGGAGGATCACCTTTTTCGAGGGTTATCTTTTCGAACAGCCGACGGCGCGTGCGGCCTTCGTCAAGGCATGCGGCGTTGCAAAGAAGGCCGGCCGCAAAACTGCGCTCACTCTTTCAGATTCGAGCTGCGTCGATCGGCGGCATGACGCTTTCATCGAATTTATCGGACCGCATGTCGACATCCTGCTCGCCAATGAACGTGAGGCCGAAACCCTTTTCGAGACGAATGATTTCGGGGAGATCGCAAAGAAAGCGCGGGCTCTATGTCCGTTGACTATCGTCACCCGGTCCGAAAAAGGCTCTATTCTTATTCCGCGCGAGCGGGAAATCGTCAGCATTCCGATCGTCAAGCCGGAGCGGCTCGTCGACACGACGGGGGCAGGCGACGCCTATGCGGCGGGATTGCTCTTCGGCCTGGCGCGCGACTTCGACCTTGCCCGCGCCGGCGCGCTCGGCGCGCTCGCCGCCGCGGAAGTCATCGGTCATTTCGGCGCGAGGCCGGAGAAAAATCTGGCGTCGCTCGCAAGAGAGGCGGGGCTGCTTTGAGCCCCGCGGCCCATCCTTCGTGACGCGCGCTCCGGCGACGTCGTTACAAGGTTCGCGTCACCTTCTCGACCGAGAAGCATTCGATGACGTCGCCCTGCTTCAGATCGTCGTAATTCGCAAAGCTCATGCCGCATTCCTGGCCGGCGGGAACCTCGTTCACATCGTCCTTAAAGCGCTTCAATTGCGACAGCTCGCCCTCATGGAGCACCGTGTTGTCGCGGATGAGGCGCACTTTCGCTCCGCGGCGGACGACGCCTTCCGTCACGCGGCAGCCCGCAACCTTCCCGACCTTCGAAATGTTGAAGACTTCGAGAATCTCCGCATTGCCGAGGAAGGTCTCCCGCAATTCGGGCGCGAGCATCCCGGAAAGAACGCCCTTCAGGTCGTCTAGCAGATCGTAGATAACCGAATAATAGCGGATTTCCACGCCCTGGCGTTCGGCCGCGTCGCGCGCGTCTTTGTTGGCGCGCACATTGAAGCCGATAACGGGCGCCGATGATGCGCCCGCGAGAATGACATCGCTTTCCGATATTCCGCCGACGCCGGTGTGAAGCACGCGCACGCGCACTTCATTGGTGGACATCTTTTCAAGCGAGCCGACAATCGCCTCGACCGAGCCCTGCACGTCGGCTTTAAGAACGATGGGCAGCTCCTTGATTTCGGCGTCCTGAAGCTGCGCCATCATCTGTTCGAGCGACGTGCCGACCGACTTAGCGCTCGCTTTCTCGCGTTTCTTCCGTTGCCGGAAATTGGCGATCTCGCGGGCGCGCCCCTCGCTCTCGACGACGGCGAACTGATCGCCGGGCTCCGGCACGCCGTTAAGGCCAAGGATTTCAACCGGATCGGCAGGACCCGCGGCCTCTACCTGTTCGCCGCGCTCATTCGTCAGCGCCCGAACCTTGCCCCATTCGCCGCCGACGACGACAATGTCGCCGCGCTTCAGGGTTCCGCGCTGAACGAGGAACGTCGCGACCGCGCCGCGCCCCCTGTCGAGGCGCGCCTCGACGACGGAGCCTTCGGCCTCGCGATTGGGATTGGCCTTGAGTTCGAGCAGCTCCGCCTGCAAAAGAATTGCTTCTAGGAGTTTGTCGAGATTGAGCTTCTTCAGCGCCGAGACCTCGACATCCTGCACATCGCCGCCGAGGCTTTCGACTTGGATTTCATGCTGTAGGAGATCGGTGCGAACCTTTTGCGGGGCGGCGTCAGGCTTGTCGACCTTGTTGATGGCGACAATGATCGGCACGCCTGCGGCCTTCGCGTGACTTATCGCCTCGACCGTTTGCGGCATGATGGAATCGTCCGCCGCAACGACGAGCACGACGATGTCCGTCACCTTTGCGCCGCGCGCGCGCATCGCGGTGAAAGCGGCGTGGCCTGGCGTGTCGAGAAAGGTGACCTTGCGCTTGTCGCCGAGGTCGACTTGATAGGCCCCGATATGCTGAGTGATGCCGCCCGCCTCTCCAGATACGACATCCGTCTCACGCAACGCGTCGAGCAAGGACGTCTTGCCATGATCGACATGGCCCATAATGGTGACAACGGGAGGGCGCGGCTCCAACGCGTCCGCCTCATCGGCGGCGGCGAAGAGCCCCTCCTCGACATCAGATTCCGAAACGCGTTTCGGCGTATGGCCGAGATCCTCAACGATGAGCTGGGCCGTGTCGGCGTCAAGCGTCGCATTCGCCGTCACCATCTGCCCCTGCCTCATCAACTCCTTGACGAGATCGACGGCGCGCATGGACATGCGCTGGGCGAGCTCCTGCACCGTGATCGTCTCGGGGATGACGACCTCGCGCACGATCGCCTGGCGGTCGCCGCGCTCAAGGCGGGCGAGTTTTTCACGCTCCCTCGCGCGCTTCACCGAGGCGAGCGAACGCTGACGGTCATCGTCGTCGAGCGCATTGGCGATGGTCAGCTTGCCGCTTCTGCGCTTCGGCGCGTCCTTGGCTTTGGCGTCTTCGCGTTTTTCCTCGACAAGCTTGCGTTTCGTCTTGAGGCGCCCGCCGAGCCTGGCGAGAGGATTGTCCGTTTCGGCGTCCGATGTTCCATCGCCCTCTTTCGACTTGGCGCGCGCCTCACTTTTTGCAGCGTTGCGTTTCTTCCTCTCGTGCTCTTCTTCTTCAAGCGCGGCGCGGGCTTCTTCTTCGGCGCGACGGCGCGCATCGACTTCCTTCGACCGCTTTAACTCTTCCTCGGCGAGACGTTGCCTGTCAGCCTCAAGACGCTGCAGCTCCTCGGCGGCGCGCGCTTCACGTTCCGCGCGTTCGGCTTCCTCGCGATTGCGGCGCGCTTCCTCATCGGCGCGGGCCTGAGCGAGCGCGGCGGCGCGCGCGATCTTTTCCTCCTCGGAAAGCGTGCGCAGAACGGCGCCCTGCTTCTTTTCTTCAGCCTGCTTGGACTCAGGCGCGGGACGGGGCGGCGTTTCGTCGGCCGAACGCGGCGCCGGGCTCTCCGCCTCGTCCTTCTTGCCGAGCACGCGCCGCTTCTTCGTCTCGACGACGACCGTTTTCGTGCGGCCATGCGAGAAGCTCTGCTTAACCGCGCCCTTTTCGGTGCGGCGCAGCGACAGGGGTCTCCTTCCCCCGCGGGCCTCGGTTTTTGTCTCGACGTCGTCGCTCATTCCATCTCCGTCAAAGCGGCACTGGCATAACGCCCAATGCCGGCGGGGTCCACTGACTTACGCAAAAATGGCGCTGTCTTGGTCGACAAACACCGTCCTGAAGCCGGCGAGGCGTTCCGCCTCGCGCAAGAAACGCGTCGCCTCGCCGCCGGCGAGAAGCGCGGCATGTGTCACATTCTCGCGTCCTAGCGCCGCGCCCTGCGCTTGCGCCGAGAAGGCCGAAACGATCCGCCTTCCAGCGGCGAGACGCGCGAGCTTCTCGGCGCCGTCCGCGCCCGCGTCGCGCGCCGTCAAAAGGACCGCGACATTCCCGTCTTTGAGCGCCGCCTTGGTCTGATCGAAACCGACGACAAGCTTGCCGGCGCGGCGAGAGAGGCCGAGCGCCGAAAGCGCCCGCGCCTCAAGACCGGCCTCCACCTGATCGGCCAAGCCTTCCGGCGTCACGCCCTCCGCAAGGCGAGATTGCTTTTTGAAGGCGCGCGAGAAACGCCCTCTCGACGCCGCCAAGACGACAGCCCCCCGCGCCGCGCGCGTCCACGCTCCGCGGCCGGGAAGCTTCCCGGCGAGATCGGGCGTGACGACGCCGTCCGGCGAGAGAACAAAACGCAGCAAGACCTCGGGCGAGCATGTCTCGCCCGTGGCGATGCAGGCGCGCTCGGAGCCCGCGCGGGGCCGAGACGGCTCATGGTTCGGCGCTGGCGCCAGCCTCGCTCTCCTCTTCGCTCGGTTCGTCCTTATGCAGATCTTCTTCCGTCACCCAGCCCGCCGCGAGGCGGGCGCGCATGATGAGATCCTCAGCCGCGCCGGGCGTGATCTTATAGGCTTCGAGGATGCCGTCATAATGCGTCCTCTCGCCATCGACGCGCTCGGTCCATCCGGTCAAATCATCGGTCGCGCAGCCGGCGAGATCGTCGATTGTCTTGATGTCGTTCTCGCCGAGCGTCACCACCATCTTCGGATCGAGACCATCCATTTCCGCAAGCGCGTCGTCGACGCCAAGCTCGCGGCGGCGGGCGTCGAGCTTTTTCGCCTCTTCTTCGAGATAGTCGTTGGCGCGCGCTTGCAGCTCCTGCGCGGTTTCTTCGTCGAGGCCGTCAATATCGGTAAGCTCGTCGAGCTCGACAAAGGCGATTTCCTCGATCTTGGCGAAACCCTCCGACACGAGCAGACCCGCCATCATGTCATCGACGTCGAGCGCGCGCATGAAAAGTTCCGAGCGCGCCTTGAACTCCTCCTGGCGCTTCTGAGACTCGGCCTCCTCGGTCATGATGTCGATCTCAAATCCCGTCAGTTGAGACGCAAGGCGCACATTCTGTCCGCGCCGGCCGATGGCGAGCGACAATTGCTCGTCGGGAACGACAACTTCGATCCGGTCGGTCTCCTCGTCGAGAACGACTTTCGTAACCTCGGCGGGAGCGAGCGCGTTGACGACGAATGTCGCCGAGTTCTCATTCCACGGCACAATGTCGATTTTTTCGCCGCCAAGCTCGTTGACGACGGCCTGAACGCGGCTGCCGCGCATGCCGACGCACGCGCCGACGGGATCGATCGCGCTGTCATTCGACATGACGCCGATCTTCGCCCGGCTGCCGGGATCGCGCGCCACCGCCTTGATCTCGATGACGCCGTCATAGACCTCCGGCACTTCCTGTTCGAAGAGCTTGGCCATGAATTGCGGATGCGAGCGGGAAAGGAAAATCTGGGGTCCGCGCGGCTCGCGGCGGACGTCCATGATATAGGCGCGGACGCGATCGCCATTCCTGTAGGCCTCGCGCGGCAATTGCTGGTCGCGGCGGATGACCGCCTCGGCGCGGCCGAGATCGACGATGACATGGCCATACTCGACCCGCTTGACAATCCCGTTCACGATCTCGCCGACGCGATCTTTATAGTCGTCATACTGACGATCGCGCTCGGCGTCGCGCACTTTCTGAGTAATGACCTGCTTGGCGGCCATCGCCGAAACGCGGCCATAGTCAAACGGCGGAAGCGGCTCGGAGATGAAATCGCCGATATTGGCCGCCGGATTCTTGTGCCGGGCCTCCTTCAGCGTAATTTGCGCGGAGTCGTTCTCGATCTCCTCGACGACTTCGAGCAGGCGCCACAGGCGCGTCTCGCCGGTCTTCGGGTTGATCTCGGCTTTGACGTTCGTCTCATGGCCATAGCGGGAGCGGGCCGCGCGCGCGAGCGCATCCTCCATCGCCTCGATGACAAGCGCGCGATCGATAGACTTCTCGCGCGCCACCGCGTCGGCGATCTGAATAAGCTCAAGCCTATTCGCGCTAACCGTGGTCATGGTTGTTCTCCGCTCTGGACATCGTCCGTCTCCTTCCTCGCGGCCTTGGCCGCCTTCAAGCTTTCTCTTATAAGCTCGTCCGTCAGAACGAGCCGCCCATTCGCAATCCAGGCGAAAGGAATGAGCGCCGTTTCCGCTTCGCCCTCAATATCGAGGCAGACGCTGTCGCCCTCAACGCCGGCAACAACGCCCTGAAATCTTTTCCGTCCCTCAACCATGCGGCCGAGCTCAATCTTGGCTTCATAGCCCTGCCAATCCTCATAGTCCTTCAGCCGCGTCAGCGGCCGGTCGACGCCGGGCGATGAAACCTCCAGCCGATAAGCGCCCGGGAGCGGATCCGCCTCGTCAAGCAGCGCGGACAGCGCGCGCGAGAGCGTCGCGCAATCTTCCGCATTCATCGTTCTGTCGGCCCGTTCGGCCATGACTTGCAGCGTCATCGTTTGACGGCCCATCAGCTTGACGCGCACAAGCTCAAATCCCGCGCCCCTGACGACGGGCGCGACCAGGCTTGCGATCTTTTCTTCTAGCGGATGCGGCAGAGGCCTTCCTTTCCGGAACGAAAAAGCGGGCCCCGAGAGGCCCGCTTTCGATAAGCTCGATAGCGTTTGAAGCACGATATAGACCCTGATCGGCTGTTTGTCACGCCCCGCGACGGCGTTAACCTTTCAAATTTCTTAAATGCGGCGCGAAATTTGAATCCTTCCCGGCGGAGCTGAACGAAACCGCCGCCATGCGCCGAACCAGGCTCATTGGAGCCCTCATTCTGTGCCTAACTGCGACAGCCGCGCTCGCGCCGATCCTCGGCGCGCGCCGACCGGCCGCCGACCCGGCGGCTCTCGCGCCGGCCGCCGCGCCCCGACCGGCGGCGGCGAGCCCGTTCCTGTCCGAGACCACGGAGCATGTCTGGTCTTGCGAGCAATTCGGCGATTATGACGGCCTGCGCGGCAATCAGCGCGAGCGCGTCTGCGGCCCCAAAAGACAGCGCCTTGCCGCATCGATCTCGGGCGCGCCGGCAAGAAACCGCCAAACCCGCCGCGGGCCGCTTGATGAGGCCGCCCTCGCCTCGATCGCCGGAGACGCCGCCGCCGAGTCCGCGCTCGATGTCCGTGCGCCGGCGAGGTTGCTTGAACCGGCGAACCTTGCCGCCGGGGCCGGACGCGGCGGGCCTGTGATGGCCTCGTGGGGGGCGCCTTCGATCCCTGGCGGCGGACCGCTGCCCGGCGCTCTTCTCGCGGATATGGCCGCCTCCTTTGAAACGACCCCCGAGACCCCCGAGCCGCCCGCCGTGCCGCTTCCGGGCGGACTCATCCTGATGGCCACCGGGATCTGCGCGCTCCTCGCCGCCCGCCGCCGCAGGGCTGGATTTTAGAGGGACGCTTTGCGAGACTGCCCCCCGGGGTAAAGGGGGCATTCGATGATCGGACGATTTCTCGCGCTCCTCATGGGCGTCGCCGGCGCCGCAGCGGGCTCGCAGGCGCCGGGGTTCACCCTGCAATATATGCAGAATTTGCAAGGGCGCATCGACGAGCTGCGTCCGATCGTCGAAGCGTTCGACGCCAATGTCGCCGGCTACGGCTATACGCGCGAGGCCGCGCTCGCCGAATGCGAGGCGGCGACGGGCCTCCTCGACGCGCTGTGCGGCGGCTATGCGACGACCATCCGCCGCTATGAAGCGCTGACGGTGCATTTCGCGACGCTCGCCGGGGCCGGAGATCTAAAGCGTCCCCTCGTCCTTGCAACCAGCTACAAGCGCGAGATTGCGGACTCCGTCATGGAGCAGTTCAAGCCGGCCGTTCCGGCCTCGGCCGACGGCGCCGTCTATGCCGGCGGCGGCTTCGGCCTCCTTTGGGGCGGGCTGTCGATGATCTTCGGTCTCATCGGCTCGATGTTCGGGGCGCGGCGATACGCCTAGCGCCGATATGAGCGTCAAGAAACGCTAGAAAGGCCGGCCAGTCCTCCTCGACGACGCCATGCGTGCCGGGGCGAATCCAGAAGGAAAGCTCTGCTTGCGGTGAAAACGGCGTCATTCGCGCCTGGTCGAGACCTGTTTCGCCATAGAGTTCATAGACGGGATCGGCGCCGCGCGCGGCGCGCAAGGCGCCGGCGGGGTCCGACCAGACATCGCGCCGCGCATTGCCGAGAAGAATGGGCCGAGGCGCGACGAGCGCGAGAAGCTGATGCTGGTCGACGGGAAGCGTCTCGGCCTTGTCCGCGTAACGCGCATAGCGCGCCGAAAACCAATGGGGATAGGTCTTGGTGATCGCCTTGATCGACTCGCCCGCCTTTTTCCTGTTGAGCGAGGCCCCGCCTGCGCCCGATTGATGCGCGATGACGGCGTCGAAGCGGTCGTCAAACGCCGCCGCAAGGAGCGCCGCCTTGGCGTAGCGCGAATGGCCCCAGGCGATAAGCCCCTTCGGATCGATCCGCTCATCGGCGAGGAGCGCGTCGGCGGCGCGCGAATAAAGCCAGCCCCAGGCGGCGATCGCGCCCCAGCGGGTCGCTGTGTCCGCATGGCCTTCGGCGAGCGCGGCGAGCGCCGCGCTTCCGGCCTCCTTGTCATCGGGGACCGCCTCGCTGGGATAGAGAACGGCCAGCCCGTAGCCGTGAGCGAGGATCATCTCGACCGGCGGCGTCACGATATAGCGCCCGAAGAGATAAAGCATGACCTTGTGCATCGGGCCC
>JBFXBB010000108.1:0-9093 GCA_050183685.1 Amphiplicatus sp. | reverse complement strand
TCCAACGCCGTGAAATTTACGCGCGACGGCGCGATCGCGCTGTCGGTCGTGGCGCGCGGCGGCGACGTCATTTTCCCGGTGAAGGACACCGGCGTCGGCTTGAGCCGCGCCGAAATCGACAAGATCGGCGCGCGCTTCACGGCGGCGAGCGGCGAGGGCGTAAGGGGCGCGAAAGGCGCCGGGCTCGGCCTTGCGCTCGCCTTCGCGCTCGCCGAGCTTCATGGCGGCGCGATTGCGCTGAAAAGCGCGCCCGGCGAGGGGCTCGCCGCGATCGTCCGTCTGCCGATCAAAGCCCCGGCGCGCCTTGGCCGGCCCAATCCCTTCCGTGAGAGCGCCGAGCGTCCGGCCGTGCTGACCCAGCTCGACCGCATCGAGGCCTATAAGCGCGAGCGCGAGGCGAGCGCGGCCTAGACCGTGTTGCAGCAAAAGTGGATCACCGGTTTTGCGGTTCGCAACACGGTCAACCAATAAGCTAGAGCCGGTTGCGCCCGAAAATCGATTCACTTGAGCCGCAACCGGCTCTAGCGCGGCGAGCACTTCATCTCGATCGGCGCTCCCTGCGGCCCATCCTTCGTGACGCGCCTTCGGCGCTCCTCAGGATGAGGCTCTGCAATATTGCAACAAGCAGGGCCTCATCCTGAGGAGGCGCGCAAGCGCCGTCACGAAGGATGGGCCGCGGGGCTCTTACTCGGATTGATCCCCGTATGATCTAGGGCGCATTCCGAGAAGCGAAAAGCCGGTTTCCGGATAAAATGCGCGGTAAAACAAAAATCTAGACATGTTCCCCGATCCGCGTTTCGGGGAAATTGCGATTGTCTTTCCGCTGACCTTCGCCGCGATCGCGCTCGACGCCGCGCCGAAGCGGGCGTAAGCAGGGGGCGATGCAGCCTCGCCTTAAATCCGAGATCCGGGTCGCGGCGCATTTGCGCCGCTGCGCCGCGGCCGGCGCCTTTGCGCAGATCGCCAAGAAGGGCGACGCCGACGCCGGTGCGATCGCCGTCAAAATCTTCCTTGGGCGGAGCGACGAGGGTCCCCGCGCGCGGCTTTTCATGGAAAGCCTCGACGAGCGGGGCGCGCGCGGCTGGCGCGACATTTTCAATGGACCGTGTACGGAGGAAAAGGTCGACGAGAGGCTGCGCAGGGAGGCGCGGATCGATCCCGATCTCTGGGTGATCGAGATCGAAGACCGCGAGGGACGGGGCTTTTTGGACGGGCTCTAAGAGCGGCGAATAGGCCGTAGGGAATAGGGAAATAAGGCGGCTCGCTCTGCCTGCCCGCTCTTCCCGGCGCGGCGATTTTCCCCGGCGGCCCTCAAAAAAACCCGCTAAATTGGGCTTAAAATGCTTGTCTTGGCGCGAATCGCGTGATTCTGTCGGCTTCGCAGTCGCCTTTTCCATAGAGGACATTTCAATGCCACCGACCAAAAAAGCCCCCGCCAAAAAAGCAACGGCCGCAAAAACCGCCGCCAAGAAGGCGCCGGCCAAAAAAGCAACGCCCGCGGTTCTTACCCTGAAGCATCTCGCCGCCGACGTCGCGGCCTCAAAGGACATGCCGAAAAAACAGGCCGAAGAGACGCTTTCCGACTTTGTCTCCCTGATCGGCAAATATCTCAAAAAAGGCTCGAAAATCCGCATCTCCGGCCTTGGCATCCTGCAAGTCCGCCATCGCCCGGCGCGCATGGGCCGAAACCCGGCGACCGGCGAAGCGATCAAGATCAAGGCCTCGAAGAAGATCGCCTTCCGCCCCGCGAAGGATCTGAAGCAGTCGATCTGACAAAGCGGGACTTGGGACTTGGGACTCGGGACTCGAATCCCCGGTCCCGGTCCCCCAAGTCCCGATTTCCCATTCCGGCCGCCTCCCGGCGCCAGTTCCGCCTTATTCCCCGCCTATATCCTGACCATCGATGTCCAGGCTGGGGACAAGAACGGAGGCTTCGATGGGTTCGTTACATTTCGTAAAGTCATGCATGGCGGGCGCGTTCGCCCTGTCGGCGCTCGGCCTTGCCTCGACATCGGCCGCGCCGCCGCGCGACCGCGACGCAGGCGTGTCGCTGGAGATTCGCGTCGGCGATTCGCGCTACGACGATCGCCGTTACGACGATCGCCGTTATGACGGCCGCCATTATGATGATCGCTTTGACGATTACGGGCGGCGCGGCGGCCGGATCGTCAAGCGCGAGGTCTATGGGACGCGTTATCGCGCGCGGATTTTCCTCACCGAGGAAGTCGTCTATCGCGGCGGCCGCGATCGCGACCTCGTGTGCACGCTCGACGTCCGAGGGCCTGAGGCGCGCCTTGTGCCGCACGGCCAGGTCCGCCATGTCGCGAATCGCGAATGCTCGCGCCGGGCGCGGATTCGCTTTGTCTAATTGAGCGGGTAGGTCCCGGACCGCTCGGTTGGGGGCGCTAGCGCGGCGAGCGCTTCATCTCGATCGGCGCGCCCCGCGGCCCATCCTTCGTGACGGCGCTTGCGCGCCTCCTCAGGATGAGGCCCATGCTTGTTGCAATAGTGCGCCGCCTCATCCTGAGGAGCGCCGAAGGCGCGTCACGAAGGATGGGCCGCGGGGGATGGGCCGCGGGGCTCTTACTCGGATCGATCGCCGTATGATCTAGCCCGCCGCTTCGAGAGGCGGCTCGTCGGCGGGCGCAGGGCCGCGCCGGCGCGCGGCTTCATTCGTCGAGGTCTGCGCGCGCACCCGCCAGAAGCGCATGACGCGCTCGGCCGCCTCTTGCGGGATTTTCAGATAAAGATCGAGAATGCGCAGCGCCTTTTGCTGCTCGTCGGGGTTTTTCTGCATCCCGAAGACGACTTTCGCGAAAGTCGAGCGCTCAAACCCCGCGGCCCGGCAGGCGATGGCGAGCGATTCCCAGGTGCGGTCCTGCAAGATGCGCTGGCCGGTCGAGGGATCGACGCCGACATGATGCGAAAAGCCGAGGAGAAATTCCGTCGAGCGCCGGTTTTCGATGAGCTCCTTGAGAAGCGCCTCATTCATCGCGCCGGCGGCGATCCGGTCACGGATGAATTGCCGCGCGCTCTCGATTTCGGACTGCGCGTCATGGAGCGCTTTTGAGAGAATGCGCTGCCGGTTCGAATCGACCGCCTCGTCGATGAGCGCCGGGTCAAGGAGATCCGAACGACGCAGGATCTCCTTCTTCAGGGCCGAGGAGACGAAGAAATACATCTGCGTCAGAAGCGGCGCCGGCAAGTCGTAGCGTCCCGCCATCGGCGCTTGCAGCTCGCCGATGGCGCGCGAATGCTCGACGAGCTTTTCCATTGTCTCTGTACTGATCTTTGCGCCCTTGTTCGAGGCGAGGGAGACGAGGACGTCCTTATCGCCGCGCAGGACGAGTTCGCCGGAGACGCGCTCCGTCACTTCGCGGCGCGCGGTGATCGCTTTCATGTGCTCCTGGCCGCGCTGGCGGATGACGCCGATGAGGTCTTCCTCGGAGAGGGCGCGGCTGCGTTTGAGCACCGGCTCGGCGACCGAGATTTCGTCATGGGCGAGCTGGCGGATGAGATTTTTCGGCGCCGAGGCGACGTCGGCGAGTTTCTCGGCGATTTCGCGGCGGAGCTCAGCCTCGACCGCTTCGGTCACTTTCGACAGGATGACGTCGAAATGCTGCATTTCGGAGGAGGTGTAGCGGTCCGGCGCGGCCATGAAGACGTCGGTGATCTCTCTTAAGAGATCGCGGCGTTTCTCGCTCGAATCTTCCTTCGCGACAGCGATGAGCTGTTTCAACCGCGAGGTCTGCCCCGACATCGATCTCCCTCCGAGCCCGTGCGCCGCGGCGATCTTGCAAACAAAGCGTAAAGAATTCGTGGCGGGGAAGGGGGGAGGGACTAGGGATGGAGGCCGTCATCCCTAGCGTCTCGGGAACGCACAGGGTAAAGAACGCGTTAAAGGAAAATGATCGACATGCGCTTGACCGCCGCCGCGCTCGCCGCGCTGTTCATGATCGCAGGCTGCGAGACTGTCGGACCGCTCGCAGGCGGGGCCGGCGGCGATTTCGCATCGGGCTCGCCGCTCGCCGCCGAGATGGGGCCGCGCGAGCGCGCCGCGCTCGCGGCCGTCTTCGCGCCGGCGATGGAGGAAGGCGCGCCAGGCGCCCCGCGCGCCTGGTCGAGCGGCGTCTATTCGGGAAAGGTGACGCCGAAAGGCTATCTCGTCGGCGATCTCGCGCCGGAAGGGCCGATGCCGGTCGCATCCGCGCTCGCGCTCGGCGAGATCTATGAGACCGAGCAGGGCCTTTATGCGCTGAAGCAAAACGCCAATCTGCGCGCGGGGCCGTCGACCGACGCGAAAATCCTCGGCGAACTTGCCGCGGGCGCGGCGGCCACGGGCGTCGGCAAGGTCGTCGGCAAGCCCTGGATGCTGGTCGCGACGGACGGCAAGGCGCGCGGCTATGTGCATGAGAATCTTCTCTTAAAGGCGCCGGGCGATGAGCTTTTACTCGCCGGCGGCCCGACCCGGCGCGCGGTTTTCTGCCGCGCCTTCGGGCAAAGCCTCGTCTTCCGTGGGCGGACGGATCGCTGGGAGGGCGTCGCCTGCAAGAGGGGCGGACAGTGGCGTCTAGAAGCCCCGCGCGAGCCGGCGCTGTCGGGCTAGCGCTCGCCCTTCGGCAGCAGCCGTCCGTCGGTGAAGACGATCCGGCCCTCGAACACATGCTGATAAACGGCGTCGATCGAGAGGGTGAAGCCTCCCGCGCCGCCTTTCGAGAATTTGACGCCGCTGTCGCTGCGTTCGATCGCATAATCGCCGCTCGGCGCCAGCATGAGGCCTTTCGTGTCGGCGTAATAGACGTCGCTTCGGACGCGGGCTTTGGAGGCTGATGACATCACTCGAACTTTCACGAGTTGAACGAGACTAGGCTTGAAAGGTTCGCGAATCCTTGTGGCGGATCGAAGGCAAAATGGTTAAGGATTGTTTACCGGGGGTTTTTTGCAGCGCTCCAGGCCGCCCTATCGCTCGCCGAAGCGGCGGCCCCGCCGCGCGTCGCCGTCGCGGCGGATCGCCTCAAAGCCCTTTAAAACATCCGTGTAGAAACGGACGAGCGCGTCCTCGTCGCCATAAGCCCGCGCGGGATAGGCGCCCCTTATGTCGCGCAAGGGCATGTCCTGATGGGCGGCGATCATGAACGCTTTCCAGATTTGCGCCGGCAGGCCGCCGCCCGTCACGCGGTCCATCGGCGTGAAATTGTCATTGCCGACCCAGACGCCGGCGACGAGCTGGCTCGTATAGCCGACGAACCAGGCGTCGCGCCAGTCATTGGTGGTGCCGGTCTTGCCGCAGGCGACGCGCCGGCCGAGCGCGGCGCCCGCGCCCGTTCCCGAATTCATCACCTGGAAAAGGAGATGGTTCATCTCCTCGGCGACGCGGTCTGAAAGGATGCGTTCCGGCTTCGGCGCGCGGCGTTCATAGATCACCTCGTAATTCTGGTCCTCGATGCGGATGATCGCGAAAGGCGGGGCGGCCATGCCCTCATTGGCGAGCGGCAGATAGGCGCCGGTCAGCTCCTCAAGCGTCACATTCGCCCCGCCGAGCGCGATCGAGGGGAGCGGGCTCAGCGCCGACTTGATCCCCAGGCGCTTGGCGGCCTCGACGACCTTGTCGCGCCCGACATATTCGGAAACTTCGACGGCGATCGTGTTCACCGATTTCGCGACGGCGTCGGCAAGGCGCATCCGGCCCTGAAAGCCGTCGCCGTAATTGGTCGGCCTCCAGCCGTCGACCTCGACCGGCTGGTCGACGAAGATCGATTGCGGGGTCAGGCCCGCCTCCATCGCGGCGACATAGACGAAGGGCTTGAAGGCCGAGCCCGGCTGGCGCTTGGCTTGCGTGGCGCGGTTGAACTGGCTTTCGACATAAGAGCGCCCGCCGACCATCGCGCGCAGCGCGCCCGAGACGTCATAGGCGATGAGGGCCGCCTGCTCGGCGCCGGCGAGACGCGCATCGACGCCGATGACGGATTTGACGGCGGCTTCGGCGGCCTTCTGCATCTTCGCGTCGATCGTCGTCGTGACGATGAGATCGCCGGGACGTCCGCCGGCGATCTTGCGCGCCTCGGCCGCGACATAGTCGAAGAAATAGCCGACGCCGTCGTCGTCGCCGCCCTTGGCGATGACGGGCGGGTTCTGGCGCGCCTCGCGCGCCTCGAATTCGCTGACGGCGCCGGTCTCGCGCAAATTTTCGAGCACCTGATTGGCGCGGTTCTGGGCGCCGAACGGATTGAGCGTCGGGGCGAGCTGCGAGGGCGCTTTTGGAAGCCCGGCGAGCATCACCGCCTCGGCGAGGCTGACATTGCGCGCCGATTTGCCGAAATAGGTGCGCGCGGCCTGCTCGATTCCATAGGCGCCGGCGCCGAGATAGATGCGGTTCAGATAGAGCGAGAGGATCTCGTCCTTCGTGTAACGCCCTTCGATCCAGAGCGCGAGCAGCGCCTCGCGGGCTTTCCTCCGATAGGTCTGCTCGGGCGAGAGGAAGAGATTTTTCGCGAGCTGCTGGGTGATGGTCGAGCCGCCCTCGACGACGCCGCCGTGACGCAGATTGACGAAGAACGCGCGCAGCGTTCCCCTGATGTCGACGCCGCGATGTTCGTAGAAGCGCCGGTCCTCGGTCGAGAGGATCGCCTTGACGAGATAAGGCGGCAGGTCCGCGATCGCGACCGCCTCGCCATAGCGCGCGCCGCGCCCGGCGATCTCCGCGCCATTGCGGTCGAGAATGACGATCGAGGGCTGGCGGTTGACCGCCCACAGATCGGCCGTCTCGTCGATGCGCGGAGCGAGGAAAACGAAAGCGACAAAGAGCGCTCCGATGAGGCCGGCGAAGGCGAGGGAGACGGCGAGAAGCAGGATCTCGGGCGCCGCGCGCGCCGTGGCCCCCGTCTTCGCCTTTCCCTTCGGAAGAGATCGGGCCCGGCTTTGCGGCGCGCGCGCAAGCGCCCGCCGCACGCTCTTTCCGGCGGCGTCGGCAAGGCCTTTCGCCTTCGTCCCGGCCGCGCCGAGCGCCTTTCTTCCCGCGCGCGCGGCCTTCGCGGCTTTGGCGCGGGCGCGCGCGAGGGAGGCGCGGGCGCGCGCTTTCAGCCGGTCGATGTTTTTCGCTTTCGCCATCGGAGCTCCATCCTAGGCCGATAGCATGGCCGCGGCGAGGCGCGAAGCGGGCCGCCTGGCGGCGGAAGTCGGAAATCGGAAGTCGGAAATCGGAAATCGGAAGTCGGAAGGGCGCTCCTTCCGATTTCCGACTTCCGACTTCAGATTTCTGATACGGGCGCACTCAGTGCGACACCCCTACACCGGAAAGTTGCAAGGCGCCGAGCCCAGTAACGGCGCGGCCTCCGATGGTTAAGCCAATAGTTATCCCCGTACTTATCCCCGTACTTATCCCCCCCCTTTCGGACCGCGCTTATCCTTCGCGGCATGATGAATGGGAACGAAAAAAATCCTGAGACGGACAAACGCCCGGTCGCGGACGACGCCGAACTGCATCGGCGCTTCCGCTACGCCATCGACCTCTTCAGCGAGGCGGTGGTCGGCAAGGCCGAAGCGATGATGCGCCGTCAGCGGGACGAGGAAGGCAATTCAACCGAAATCAGGGAAGCGAGCGCGCTCGTGATCGCGGCCCGGAGACTGATGGAGATGAAAGATCGCTACGAAGAAAAACTCCTTCCCCCCGGCGCCGACGCCGACCGGGACGAGGCAAGACGCCAACAGGCAAGCGCCGCCCTCCAGCGGCTGGAGGAGCTTGCGCGCGCTCATGGTTTCCTTGGGCGAGATCCAGGCCGAAATTCTGAAGGACGCGGTGAAGGATCTGAAAAATGACCCCGATCACGCGCGTCATCTCTGGGATCTCGTCGAAGCGCGGGCCGATCAGCTTCCGCCCGAGGATCGCGACTGGACGACCTGGCTGTTGCTGGGCGGGCGCGGCGCCGGCAAGACCCGCGCCGGCGCGGAATGGATCCGCGGCCTCGCCGAGAATGGGCGCGCGCGCGCCATCGCGCTCGTCGCTGAATCCTACGCCGATGCGAGGGAAATCATGATCGAGGGACCCTCGGGGCTGCGCGCCGTCGCCGGCGCAAACGATCGGCCGCGCTACGAGGCCTCGCGCCGCCGGCTCGTCTGGCCGCGGACGGGCGCCGAGGCGCGCTGCTTTTCCGCCGAGGACCCGGACGGCGTGCGCGGCTTCCAGTTCGACGCGGCCTGGTGCGACGAACTCGCCAAATGGCGCCATGCGGAGGCGACCTGGTCCAATCTCCAGCTCGCGCTCAGGCTCGGCGCGCGCCCGCGCCAGGCGGTGACGACGACGCCGCGCCCGACCGCGCTTCTAAAGCGCCTCGTCGCCGCCGAGACGACCGCCGTCGCCCGCGCGTCGAGCTATATGAACCGCGACAATCTCGCGCCCGCCTTCTTCTCCGAGATCGCGGCCGCCTATGAAGGGACCGCGCTCGGCCGCCAGGAACTGCTCGGCGAGATCATCGACAATCTCGAAGGCGCGCTCTGGACCTGGGAGATGATCGAGGCGGCGCGGATTTCATCGGCGCCGGCCCCCGCGCGCGTCGTCGTCGCGGTCGACCCGCCCGCGGGCCTTGGCGAAAAGGCCGACGAATGCGGGCTTATCGCCGCCGGCCGCGAGGGCGAGACCGCCTATGTCCTCGCCGACTGGTCCTTGCGCGGCTCGCCGCGCGCCTGGGCCGAGCGCGCCGTCGCTCTTTATACGGAATATGAAGCCGACCGCATCGTCGTCGAGGTCAATCAGGGCGGCGAGATGGCGCGCGCCGTCATTCATCAGGTCGATCCGGCGGTTCCGGTCAAGCCCGTCCATGCGACGCGCGGGAAAAGGCTGCGCGCAGAGCCCGTCGCCGCGCTCTATGAGCGCGGGCGCGTGCGCCATGTCGGCGCCTTCGCAAGGCTCGAAGACCAGATGACCGCCTATACGGGCGCGGCGTCTGACAAGAGTCCCGACCGGCTCGACGCGCTCGTCTGGGCGATCTCGGAACTGATGTTCCGGCCACGGAGCGGCGGGCCTGGGATCAAGAGAACTGGATAGGAGAATGTGTGATGTTGCGTAGCGTTGAGAGTTTGGGCGAGGGCCCGCGGCGC
>JBFXBB010000107.1:0-9153 GCA_050183685.1 Amphiplicatus sp. | reverse complement strand
TCTTCCGATCTGATCGACAGGCCAAGTTTCCAATCCACGCCGCTTCTTATCATATATTCAGAGGCGCCGGGATCGCAATATGCAGAGCGACGCGCAGCGCGCCGTCTCAGCGCTGGAAGTTCAATCTCAATCCCGCCCGCGGCCAGCGCAATTTGCCAAGCCGGCCGGAGCTTGAAAGCGTCAGATAGGCGTCTTTCATATCCGCGCCGCCAAAGCAGATATTCGTGACCATAGGGTCGGGAACAGAGACGTGCTCGAAAGCGCCGTCCGGATCGAACACCGTCACGCCGCCATTGCGCAGCGTGGCGACGCACACCTTGCCGTTCGCCTCGACAGCGAGGCTATCGAGGAAGTTGTTTTCAGGCGTCTCGGCGACGGCGTTGTCGGGCCGACTTTGCTTCTCAGCGAAAACGCCGGCGGATTTAAGACCGAATGCACGCAATTTGCGTGCATAGGTGTCGGCGACATATACGGTATTTTCGTCCGGCGAGAGCCCAACGCCGTTGGGCGAAACCATGTTGTCTTTCAAACAAGCGATGCTGGAGCCGTCCGGCGCGGCGTAAAACAGGCCGCCATTGGCGTCGCCCGTGCCGTAATCCGTGAACCAAAAGCCGCCTTGCCGGTCGAAAACGAGATCATTCGGCGCCAATAACCGGCGGCCCTCGCATGCCTCGTAGAGCGTTTCAAAACCGCCGGTATTGAGATCAACCCGCTGGATCATGCCGCCTTTATGGGCCGCCGGCCGCGGCCCGGAAAAGCGAAGGCCGTCTTTTTCGACGAACTGAAATCGTCCGCCATTGTTGCAGACATAGACAGCGCCGTCGGGCCCGAGCGCCGCGCCATTCGGTCCGCCGCCGAGATCAACGAGACGCTCTATCCTGCCATTGTGAACCCGCGACAACGCGCCCGCTGCGATCTCGACAAGAATGACGGACCCGTCGGCGAACACGATCGGCCCTTCAGGAAATTGCAGGCCTTCCGCGACAATTTCGACATCCATATCGACCCCGTTGCAGCTTGCATGCGGCGTATGACCTGCATGCGGACGACTTTCTTTCAGTCGCGCCCTCCTACGAACGCGAAGCCGCACAAAGGTTGCGCCATAAGTAGGACCGGTCCTTGCCTATCGCGCCACCAGATCCCGTTTGTAGAAACGCGCGCAGAGAAGGAAAAACAGCCCAGCGAGCGCATAAATCGACGTGGTGAACAGCATCGACGTTTCCGTGCTTGACGCATTCGCCGCATTGCAGAAAGCAAATTGCGCGTCGGTGAGCGGCTGATCAAGACCCGTAAGAATCGGCGATATGTCTGTAGCGCTGAGCGGCGCTTGCGCTGAGCGGCTCGCGACATTCACCGCTTCTTGGGCGGCGTCGCACATCGGCCGCGTGACCACCCCGGTCAACCCGGCGTCCGCCAGGCTGCCGCGGAAGAAAATATCGGAAACGACGCCCGCAAAAAGCGGACCGAAGCCATAACCCAAAAGATTGATGACAAACAGCATCACCGCAATCGCCGTGGCGCGAACGCGTAAGGAAGCCACCCCCTGGCCGATTGTGTATTGGGCGGCAAGATAGCCGTACTTCATGAAACCGGCAAGCGTCAGAGCAATGAGGCAGTACATTTGCGAATTCGTCGTAAACGCCCACCAATAGACTGGAACGCACGCGATCAAACCGACCGCAGGCATCCATGCGATCGCCGTTTCGTCCCGACGCGACATGCGCTCCGCGAGCCAACCGATGAAAACGGTCCCTAGCGCGGAAGCAACGTAGGCCGGCACGTTGAAGTTGACCGCCGCCTGTCCGGCCGAAAGATCGAAGGTGCGCTGAAGATAGAGCGACTGGAAACTCGCAATTGCATAGCCGCAGAACGCCGCAAGGGTGGCGCCCACGGTCATGAGCCAGAAGGACGGCTTTGAGAGGAGCTCCTTGATCGCCGCCGAAAGCGCCGCGCGTTCGGATTTGACGGCGCCAGGCGGATCTGTATAGCCGCGCGGCGGCTCCTTCACCGTCACCTTCAGCAAGATCGCGACCGCGACGCCCGGCAAGCCTAGAACGAAGAAGGCGACCCGCCAGTCGAACATATCCGTAATCGGCCCGCCGATGAGGTTCGAAATCGCCGTGCCGAGATTGACCCCCATCGCGTAATAGCCAAGCGCCGTCGAACGCTTGGACGGCGGATAATAGTCGGCGATCAGCGAATTGGCCGGCGGCGTGCAGCCCGCCTCGCCGATGCCGACGCCTATGCGGCAAGTCAAAAGCACCCAAAACGCCCCGATCGACAAAGACCCGATGACGATCTCCTGAGAAAGCCCGCACAGCGCCGTCATAAGCGACCACAGCGCCAGACAGATCGCCATGATCCACACGCGATGCCGGGTTTCAGCAAGCCGCGCGATCGGCACGCCAAGAACGCTGTAGAGAAGCGCAAAGCCAAAGCCGGTCAGCAGCCCGAAGGCGGTGTCGCCAATGCCCAAATCGGCCTTAAGGGGCCGGGCGACCACGGACAAAAGCGCCCGGTCGACGAAATTCAAGATATAGATGAACAGCAGGACCGTCAGCACATAGCTGCGATAGCCTACGCTTCCAAAGCCGGTGATATATCCGTTAGCAGTCTCGACGCCTGCCGCTGTTGGTCCGCCTACGGACGTTTCCGTCACCGTGCTCACTATTCGTCCTCCCTTAGTCCGCGAGTTCGTATATTCGAACCTTTCGCGTGTCCGGCGAGCGCAGAAGCCACATGCCTAGCCGTCCGCGCTCCTGTCTAGAGATTAAGCGCCATAAGTTGAACCTACGCCAAGTACATCTCTCCAAGATTGCTGAAACGACCGCATGGTTCGCGCCTAAAAATTAGCGTATCGAGCGAACTCCATGCGCGCGATGGCGCGATTGTGCACCTCGTCGGGCCCGTCGGCCAAACGCAAGGTGCGGATCGACGCGTAGCTTTTGGCAAGGCCGAAGTCGTCGGAAACGCCGGCGCCGCCATGCGCCTGGATGGCGTCGTCAATAACTTCAAGCGCCATGCGCGGAGCGGCCACTTTGATCATGGCGATTTCGAGCTTCGCTCCCTTATTGCCGACTTTGTCCATCATGTCGGCGGCCTTGAGACACAACAACCGGCACATTTCAATATCGATGCGGGCTTTCGCAATACGCTGTTCCCACACCGAGTGATCAGCCACGCGCTTGCCGAAGGCCGTTCTCGTCAAGAGGCGTTTCGCCATTTTCTCAATGGCCGCCTCGGCGGCCCCGATTGTGCGCATGCAATGGTGAATGCGGCCCGGCCCCAGCCTCCCTTGAGCGATCTCAAAGCCGCGACCTTCTCCCAATATGAGATTCTTCGCCGGAACGCGCACATTGTTGAGACACACTTCGGCATGACCATGCGGCGAGTCGTCATAACCGAAGACCGGAAGCATGCGCACGACCTCAACCCCCGGCGCATCGAGAGGCACAAGGATCTGCGATTGCTGCTTATGCTTCGGCGCGTCGGGATCCGTCTTGCCCATGACAATCGCAATTTTGCACCGCGGATCGCCGACGCCTGACGACCACCATTTGCGCCCGTTGACGACATAGTGATCGCCGTCGCGGCGCATCGATGTTTGAATATTCGTCGCATCGGAGGACGCGACATCCGGCTCGGTCATGAGAAAAGCCGAACGGATCTCGCCCGCCATCAAGGGCCGCAGCCATTGTTCCTTTTGAGCGCGGTCGCCATAGCGGTGCAGAACCTCCATGTTGCCAGTGTCCGGCGCCGAGCAATTGAATACTTCCGAAATCCAGCGACTGCGCCCCATCGCCTCAGCGCAGAGCGCGTAATCAAGATTGCTCAGTCCCGCGCCTCGATATTCTCCCTCGTCATGGTCTGGCGACGGCGGGAGAAACAGATTCCAGAGTCCTTTCGTCTTCGCTTTGGCCTTCAGCGCTTCGATTTGGGCAGGCGGCGTCCACCGATCTTGGCCCCGCATAAGCAAGTCCGTATCGAGGGCTTCGGCGATTGGGTCGATCTCTTCCTGAATGAATTCTCTAACCCTAGACAACCAATATTTCTGGGTTTCGGAAAGCGAAAAGTCCAAAGGGGGCGCTCCACCAATTGGGATGGCCGCTTAATATTGGACCATGCCGATTTGTCTAATTCGCTCGAACGAGCCCCGGAACGCTACCCGATAATCGGGACCGTCGCCAGAAAAAATGGATTTCAATGGCGCGACAAATAATTTAAAGGTCTTTTGAGGGGAGCAAGGCTCTCCTCAAGAATTGGCCTCCCACAGTTGCATGACGCCCGTAGAGAGACGGTTGATATGCGCGGTCGCTCTCGATAGGAATCACAGAAGGTGATTTTGGGGCGATTTGGGGCGATGGAAATGCGCGAAGCCGTTATTGTCTCAAGCGCGCGAACGCCGATCGGCAAAGCCTATCGCGGCGCGTTCAACGATACGCAAGCCCAAGCGCTCGGCGCCCACGCCGTCCGCGCCGCCGTGGACCGGGCCGGTATCGATCCAGCCGAAATAGACGACGTCGTGATGGGGTGCGTCCGCCAGCAGGGAACGCAAAGCGGCAATATCGCCCGCCAGGCGCTGCTTCGCGCCGGGCTGCCGAAGACGGTTCCCGGCCAAACGATCGACCGGCAATGCTCTTCGGGACTGATGGCTGTCTCCACCGCGGCCAAGCAAATCATGGTGGACGGCATGTCCGTTTGCATCGGCGGCGGCGTTGAATCCATTTCGCTCGCTCAAAACGAGCATATCAGCCGTTACCGCGCCCGTGACCCTTGGCTCGAAGAACGCGTGCCTGAAATTTATATGCTGATGCTCGAAACGGCGGAGATCGTCGCCGATCGCTACAAGATCAGCCGCGAAGCTCAGGACGAATACGCATTACAATCTCAGCAACGCACCGCCGCCGCTCAATCCGATAATCTTTTTGCTGACGAAATCGTTCCGATGACCGCCATTCAAAAGATTCGGGATAAGATGACGGGCGAAATATCCGAACGAGAGGTCACGCTGCGCCTGGACGAAGGCGCCCGGGCCGACACGACCCTCGACGGCCTTGCGGGGCTCGCCCCCGTTTTCAAGGACGGGCAACGCGTCAAGGAAGGCCGTTTTATCACCGCGGGAAACGCCTCCCAACTTTCCGACGGGGCTGCGGCGCTGGTCCTGATGGAGGCGAAAACCGCCGAGCGAAAAGGGCTGGAGCCGCTCGGCGCCTATCGCGGCATGGCCGTCGCGGGATGCGATCCTGACGAAATGGGGATCGGGCCGGTCTTCGCCGTGCCGAAGCTTCTGAAAGCCCACAATCTTTCAGTCGACGACATCGATCTCTGGGAGCTCAACGAGGCCTTCGCCGTTCAGGTTCTTTACTGCCGCGATCGGCTCGGCGTTCCGAATGAAAAACTCAACGTCAATGGCGGCGCCATTTCAATCGGGCACCCTTACGGGATGAGCGGAGCGCGGATGACGGGTCATCTCATGATGGAAGGCCGCCGCCGGAAAGCCAAATGGGGCGTCGTCACCATGTGCATTGGCGGCGGCATGGGCGCGGCGGGACTGTTTGAAATCTTCCGATGACTCGTCGGGTCACGCAGCGGGCGATGCGCAGCGAAAATTCACAATAACTCAGCGACGGCTTTCTTCGTTTCGAGATCTTCATAGGCCGTCGATACCCTATTGTTGGCGACGACAAACAGCTCCCATCCATAAGCATAGGCCGGGCAGGGCATCCAGCCGATCGTAACACACCAATGAATTGCTCTACGATATTCGAGCCAAAGCATCTCATCACCAGGCGGATTTTTAACGCCATATGAAACAAGCTTCTCAATATAAAATTTCAGCAGATCACGTTCATATTTTCGCCTGAGCGCGATCGAAAGCGTCGTCACAATGAGATAGGCCACATCCTGAATGCAAAAGCCTTGCGCAAAAAGCTGCCAGTCGTAAAACCCGACATCGCCATTCGGCAGGCGGTAGGTGTTTCCAATATGCGCATCACCATGAATGAGGGTTCGCGTCAAGCGAGATTGATGCCTTTGGAGCGCCTTCAATCCGGTGAATAGCTCGGATTCCGTTGTTTCAATCCGACCCAAAATCTCTCTTTTGAATTTGTGGCGCTGCAACTCCCTATGCACGCTGGCGCGGACCGGGCCGTTGACGGTTTCATGAACCGGGCCCTCCGATTGCGTTTGAACCCATTTCAAATCGTCTTGAAAGCGAGGGCTTTCCCAATACCGGGCATGCATTTTTGCGGCGGCGTCTAAGACGGCCTGAATGTCTTCTTGCGACGTTTCATCGAACTGCGACCAGAAATTCGCACCCCGCTCCGTCACATCCTCCAATATGAGCACATATCGCTTCGACGCTTCATCGAAGCGCGCCGCAAGCGGCCTCGGGATTTCGACCGGTATTTCTTTTCCCAAATAACCATAAAAATCGACCTCGTTCTTATAAATAGCGAAACGAGGGGCGCGCTGGCGAACGCTGCGCTCGCCGCTCCCATCGACGCCGTCAGACAATGGCCGCCCCGGCCAATCATCCGTCTTCAGCATTTTTATGAGGGCTTTTTTCGGCAGCGTTTGCGACCCCGGCCGATATTCGAGCCCAAGCGTCACTCTCGCGGACGTTGAGACGTTTGTTTCTCCGAAGCCTTTGGCATCCAGGACCGTTGCGCCGGTCACGGTTACGCCAGGGTGAAGATCACTGATAACGGCGGTCAAGAAATCAGGGGTGAGATCCTCGGGGTAGACCGGAAAAGACATTAGCGCAGCCTTTCAATCGAGAGCTGAGAATCGAAATAGAGCGCGCTCGCAAAACGGTTCAACTGGCGCGCCAGCGAAACCCGATCAGGCGGGCCTATACCAGCCCCGGCGGAGCGAAGCAAGGCGCGCCGTCTTGCAGCTCACGACAGTGGCAGAGCGCCGACAATATGGACCCGCGCGGCCTCAAGGAAACTTACGCCGAATACGGATTAAAGTTCTCCCGTGGGCGCCAAGATCGCTTGACGAGCAAAGAGGCGTCGCGTCCGGCGGCCGGGCCGCCGCAGGCAACTCTATTCCGAGCGCACGTAAAGCTCCGAGCATCGCTCTGAGATCGCCGGCGCCGGTCACATAATCAGCTTGTCTCCCGCAAGCGCGAATAGTTGCAGGCTTGGGCCTCTCAACTGGATGAGCTGTGAGCCTCGGCCCACGTTGACCGGCGCGTGGGCCTGAAAGCGGTCCCACTCCGAAGATCTCGACAAATGCAGCGTCGGGGAACTCACCACGACGGCTGGGACCGTCAGAGCACGTAATAGCTTGCCCCCTTCATGTTCTGAGAGCGCGAGCGACGCTCCGATGAGAAGTCGATTTCCCATACCCCCCTATCCTCCCTATTGCGCATCTTCGATATAGTTTACTGTTATTAATATATAACAATATGGATAAGAATGTATGGGACTTGACGCTAGCGGAGACAGAGGGCCTTTCGTTGGTTCTGGTTCCTTTTAAATTGCGGCGCGCAGATCGCCTGCGTCTGCCGCGTAGCAATAATTCTGCGGCCGGCGGATGTCGGCGCAGATCACGGGGGACGCCAGAAAGGGCGATGGCTGAAATTGGCTAAGAGAACTTACAGAAAACGGCGGTCGCGTGAGGAACTAAAGATCTCGATCCTCCGTTCCGCGACGATTCTCTTTTCGCAAAGAGGATATTCAGCGCTGACCATCCGAGAAATTGCGGAGGCCGCCGAGGTGGCCCTGCCGATTCTCTACCGGCTGTTCGCCGATAAGCGCGACATCTATGTTCAATGCGCCAGGCGGGCGCAGAGATGGGTGCTAGAGGGACAAAACAGGTTTTTTGAAGAGTTCAAGAATACCGAGATCGCTATGTTCAACTACATGAAGTTCTATGTGAAACATGTAAGCGAGTCCTCGGAGATGATTCTACTGAATAGAATCTACTATGATAAGGATGAAAGTATCCTGGTTGAGGAACGGGAACGCTTTCGTCGCTCGCGTTGGTATGCCGAAATGAATGCGCTGGGCAGGAAGGGAGGCGACGTCCCGCAACTGAGAATGTTTATCTTGAGCACATTTGTCGGCGGCTTGTCTTTGGCCCTGCGACGGTGGCCCGAAGGAGCGCAGGACTTCGAAGACATGGATGCGTTTTTACAGAAGATGCTTTCGATCTTGTTGCCAAACATCGACTGGGAAGCGGTCGCGCAAAAAGCGAAGCAGTTGGAGACCGCGCGCCGCTCGAATCGACAACAGATAGGATTATTTTATCCTGAATAAATATTTATAATGATCGTTCTATTCGAGACGGGGGTATCATCAGCGTCTCGCGCAAGAGCCAAGCTTGGCGTGGATTTTGGAGAAGCGCGGCATCCCGACCCGGCAAATCGCGGCGCATATTTCAGCGGCGGCGTTTCGCTTCTCGGCCAGGTCGCGCCTTCTATTGAGGGGCTCTTGTGCTTTTCCGACGCCATTATACGGACCTGCGATCGCAAAAGACGCCGTTTTGCGCGGTCGGACGCCGAATAGCGTTTGAAGCTGGCTCCTGGATTGGGTTAGATTTTTTACGGTCGCCTTTGGCAGCAAGGGCACTTTACTGCTGCCCCGGTGTTGAGGGGGGTGCGGGGAGGTCTGCATGGCCGCGGGCCGCCCGCCAGGGAAAGCCTGCCCAATGACCCGGACAAACTTGATGATGACAAGGTTCTATTCATCCTCAAATGATCATTCTTGCCTGAAAATTCCGGCGATCAACGCCTCGCATCTAACGCGAAATTTCCTCGCGACATTACGCTCAACCCTTGGAAGAGCCATCGAGACGAGCGGTGATATCGAGGATTTCAATGCCAAAATCGAAGGCAGGTTCAACGCGGTGGCGCGCGCTCACGCCGCGGCGTTCAGGAGCCCTTTGCTGCGTGTCGATCTTGAGGAGTTGATCGCCGAAGAATTACGCTTTCCGGCGGCGTTAGAGCAGCAGGTGGCGATCCGTGGCCCGAAAGTCGCCCTTCATGGAATTATCGCGCCGGTTCTCGGCCTCGTCTTTCACGAGCTGACCGTCAACGCCCAGACCTTCGGGCGCTGGCGACGTCGACAGGGCAGATCGAAGTCATCTGGCGCATATCGCGCGGACCCGCGCCCCGATTGTCGTTGCTCTGGCGCGAATCCGGGG
>JBFXBB010000106.1:0-9262 GCA_050183685.1 Amphiplicatus sp. | reverse complement strand
GTCGAAATCGTGATTGAACTTGCCCGCAATATCGCGGGAAAGCTCCAGATGCTGCTTCTGATCTTCGCCGACCGGCACATGCGTCGCTTTGTAGACGAGAATATCCGCAGCCTGAAGAACGGGATAGGTATAAAGCCCGACCGAGGCGCGCTCCGAATCCTTGCCCGCCTTGTCTTTGAACTGCGTCATGCGGTCGAGCCAGCCGAGCCGCGCGACGCAGTTGAAGATCCAGGCAAGTTCAGCGTGGGCGGCGACTCCCGACTGATGGAAAATCGTCGCGATTTTCGGATCGACGCCGGCGGCGAGATAGGCGGCGGCGATGTGATGAATTTGGGCGCGGAGTTTTTTCGGCTCCTGCCAGACGGTGATCGAATGGAGATCGGCGAGAAAAAAATAGCACTCGCGCTCGTGCTGCAATTCGACGAATTTGCGAATGGCGCCGAGATAATTGCCGAGATGCATATTGCCCGAGGTCTGGATGCCGGAGAGCACGCGCTCGGGGCCTTTATAGCTGGTCATGATCGATCGATTCCGCGCATCAGGAACGGTTCCGCCCATAGGCCTTGTAATCGCTGAGCCGCATCGCGCCAAGGGCGAGCGAAATCAGAACGTAAACGAAGAGCCCCAGGGCCGAAATCAGAAGAATGAGAATCCAGTCGCGTCCGAAGACGACGTCGACGAGGGGCGTTCGAAGACGCAAGGAGAGCGACAGAAAGCCGGCAAGCGCAAGGCTCGCCAAAGCGATGCGCGGCAGGCGGTTCATCAGTCGTTTGTCAGGATCGAGAAGTCCGCGCCGCCACAAGGCCGCGCCCATCAGAAGAATTTGCATCCACGAGGCGAATGTCGTCGCGAACGCGACCGCGATAAAGCCGAAAAAGGGAAAGAGCGCGAGCGCGACGCCCGTATTGACGACAATAGCGATGAGCGCGTAGTTCATCGGCGTCTTCGTGTCTTCGCGCGCGAAAAAGGCCGGCTGGAAGACCTTGTGCCAGACAAAAGCCGGAAGCCCGGCGCCGAAAAAAGCGAGCGCAAGGCCGGTCTGAGCGACATCGACGCCGGTGAAGGCGGAGCGGCGTCCGCCAAAAAGGCCGAGCGCGTCCGATGCGAGGCCGCGGAACAGCGCGTCGCAGATCTCCGCCGCCATGACGATGAAAGCCGCCGCCGCCGGCAAGGTCAAAAACAGCGATAATTCGAGCGAGCGATTCAAGGCGTGCGCCGCGCCTTTCTCATCGCCCTCCTTCACCCGCCGGGACAGCATCGGCAGGAGCACCGCGCCGAGCGCGATGCCGACGACCGAAAGCGGCAATTGATAAAGCTGATCGGCGTTCATCAGCCAGGAGACGGCGCCTGGCTCCTGGCTCGCGATATTGGTGCCGATAATGAGGTTGATCTGAATGGCGCCCGCCGAAATAAAGCCCGGCGCGCCGAGGCGGATCATGCGCGCAACGCCCGGCGTCCAGCGCGGCAGGCGCCATTTCAAGAGATAGCCCTGGCGATGCGCGCCCCAGACGAGAAGCGCAAGCTGCAAAACGCCGCTCGCCATCGTCGCCCAGGAGAGCGCCTCGCCGGTCACGTGCAGATCCTTATCGGCGTAAAGAACGATCGCGCCGATCTGGCAGATATTGAGGAGAAGCGGCGCGCCCGCATAGGCGAGGAATTTGTCGAGCGAATTCAAAACGCCCGAAAGCAGTCCGACGATCGACATGCAGGCGAGATAGGGAAACATGACGCGCAAATAGAGCGTCGTCAGATCGAATTTCTCCTGGTCGTCGCCAAAGCCGCTCGCGATCATATGGACGAACAAGGGCGCGGCGATCTCGACGGCGGCGGTCAAAAGCGTAAGGATGAAGACGAGCGCCGCCATGATCTCCTCGGCGAATTGCTGGGCGGCTTTCTTGTCTTCGCCGATGAGCTTTCCCTGAAAGAGCGGCACGAAAGCGGCTTGGAAGGCGCCTTCCGCGAACAGGCGGCGGAACATGTTCGGCAGGCGGAAGGCCGCCCAGAAGGCGTCCGCGACCGGGTTGCCGCCGGCGCCAATGACGCCCGCGATCAGCACCTGACGAACAAAGCCGAGGACGCGACTCGCCAGGGTCATGACGCTGACGGTCGCCAGGGATTTCAGAAGATTGCCGCTCATGAACTTCGCGCTAGCGCGCTTTGCCGAAGCTGACCATCCGCGAGGACGCCCAAAAGCCGGCGTTCGATCGACTGCTGGCGGCGCTTGTCGGTGATTTTATAGCCGGGGGCGTCTTGCATATAGAATGCGTCGACGGCGCGCGCGCCATAAGTCGAGACATGGGCCGAGACGATGGTGACGCCGAGCTCGGCGAGCGCGGCGGTAAGTTCATGCAGAAGGCCCGGCCGGTCGCGGCCTTCGGCCTCGACGACGAGCGACTGTTCCGAAGCGTCAAGATCGAGCCGGACGACAGGCGCGACGTCGAATATCCCCCGCCGGTCGCCAATACGCCGCGAAGGCTCGAAGGGCCGCAAGGGCGGCGCCTTAGCGGCGGCGAGGAGCTTGGCGTGCACGCGCCGGACAAGCTCGGCATCCTTGATCGGCTCGCCATCGATCGACTGCACGCCGAAAATGTCGATCGCCTTGCCGGCCTCTGTCGTCATCACCTGCACGAAACGCACGCTCGCCCCGCTCGCCGCGACCGCGCCGGCGAGATCGGCGAGAAGGCCGGTGCGGTCATCGGCATAGACAATCGCCTCGATATCGCCTTCGGCGAGGCGCGCCGCGACCGCGGCGTTCGCGCCCTCCTCCGCCGCGGCGCGGGCGAGATCGGCGATCCGGGCGATCATGGCGGGATCGGCCGCGCGGAACATGGCGTCCGAAACGCCCGCCAGAAAGGCGTCCCGCGCGCGCGCGCTCCAGCCCGACAGGAGCTTCGCCGAGGCGGCGCGCGCCTCGCGCGCGCGTTCGGCGAGTCGCGCTTCAAGCGCGGCGTCGTCGCCCGCAAGCCAGGCCGACGCGCCGTAGTAAAGCTCCGAGAGCTGACGGCGCGTCCAGTCGTCCCAGCTATAGGGACCGACGACGCGAAAATGGCATACGGACAAAACAAGCAGAAGATCGAGGCGGCGCTGATCGCCCGCCATCGCCGCAAAACGCGCGATCGCTTGCGGATCGGCGAGATTGCGCCGCTCGGCCGTCAGCGCCATCACGAGATGGCGCGCGGCGGCCCAGCCGGCGAGATCGGCCTCCTGCGGCGCAAGGCCGAGCCGGCGGGCGATTCGGGCGACGAGCCGCTCACAGGCCTCGACGCCTTCTCCGCGCATCGACCAGGCGGTCTCATGGAGCAGCGCCGCGACATAGAGGGTCGCCTTTTCTTTCCATCCGGCGACGATCCCGGTCGCGATCGGATGCATCGCCTCAGCCTTGCCGCGCTCGATCGCGGCGAGGACGCCGATCGACTGAAAAACATTTTCATCGACGGAAAAGCGGCGATAGAGGCCGAATTCGATGCGGCCGATGATCTTGCCGAAAGACGGAATGAATTTACCGAGGAGTCCGGTCTCCGCCATCACGCGCAACGTCTCGACCGGATCCTTCGCCTCGGTCAGCGTCGCAAGAAAGAGCCGTGCGATCACCGGATCGCGCCGCGCCTCCGACGTGACCGCCGCCGTCGAGGCGGTCACGATCGCGAGCGCATCGGGGTGGAAATCGAGATCCGGCCGCTTTGCATAGGCGCGAAAAAGGCGGAAAAGATCGACCGGGTTGCGCCGCGCCTTCGCGGCGTTGTCGAAATTGAGCCGCCCATAGGTCAGCTTCAAATTCGCCTTCTCGCCCGCTTCGTCTTTAAGGAGCGCTTTCGGGATGACTTTGAGCGCCTTCGGCGACAAGCGCAAATGCTCTTCTTCGATTTTGGCCGAAAAGATGCGCGTCAGCCGGCCGACCTCCATCGCATTGACGAAATAATGCCGCATGAGCCGTTCAGCCGCCGTCATGTCGCGGCGGTCGGCATAACCGAGCCTGTCGGCCAGCGCCGGCTGGACATCGAAGGAAAGCTTTTCGTCGCCGCGTCGTGAAAGGCCGTGGAGCTGCACCCTGACCGACCACAAAAAGCGCTCGCATTTTTTGAAGGCCTTCATGTCCTCGGCGCTGAAGAGCTTTTTGACAGCCTTCGGATCGTCGATCGCGCAATCATATTCGTATTTGTAAAGCCAGCGAATAAGATGCAGATCGCGCAGGCCGCCCTTGCCTTCTTTCAGATCCGGCTCGGCGAGGAATCGCGACTGTTCGCTTCTCTCATGGCGATCGTCGCGCTCTTTCCTCTTGGCCGCCGCGAAGGAGGCTTTCGTCCCCTTGCGGAGCTTCTCGAACCGCTTGTGAAAATCAGCGTAGAGCTCCGGCGCGCCGGCGATCGGCCGCGAGTCGAGATAAGCGGTCCGGGTGACAAGATCGCCCCGCGCGCTGTCGACGGCGGAACCCGGCGTGTGCACGGCATGACCGACTTTCAGCCCGGCGTCCCATAAGGGATAGAGGATATAGTCGAGAAGCGGGCGGAACTCCTTTTCCGACGAAGCATGGAGGAAAAGAAGATCGATGTCGGAATAAGGCGCGAGAAGCCCGCGCCCGAAGCCGCCGACGGCGGCGAGGTTGAGCTTTTTGGCGGCCTCGGGGTAAGCGCGCGCGCCGGCCGCGAACAGCGCCGCGACGGCCTCGTTCATCGCCTGGCCGAATTTTTCTGCGGCGACGTCGCCGCGAGCGAAATCATTGACCGCAGAACGCCGGCGTTGCTCGACGATGGATTTCAGAACGCCGCCCGCCTCGCCATAGCTCTGCCCGGCGCGCTGGCGCTCGCAGGCCGCAGCGATGAGATTGGCGATAGGGGCAGCGCTCATTGTCGGCCGGACAATGATTTCAGCCGATAAAGCGCGTCAAGCGCCTCGCGGGGCGACAAGGCGTCGGGATCGACATCGGCCAAAGCGTCGCGCAAGACGTCAGCCGCCGGCGCCGAGGAAGACGACAGCGCTGATGGCGGCGGGGCGGCGGCGAAAAGCGGCAAATCTGCGATCGGCGCCGATTTCGTCCGCTGCGATTCGAGCAAGGCGAGGATCGCTTCGGCGCGGGCGATGACCTCCTGCGGCAGCCCCGCAAGCCGCGCGACGGCGACGCCATAGGAGCGGTCGGCGGGCCCCGCCGCGACCTCATGCAAAAAAACGACGTCGCCTTTCCATTCCTTGACCCGCATCGAAACGTTTTTAAGCCGCGCAAGGGAGCCGGCGAGCGCCGTCAGCTCGTGATAGTGCGTCGCAAAGAGGCCGCGGCATCGATTGACGTTATGAAGATGCTCGATCGCCGCCCACGCGATCGAGAGCCCGTCAAAGGTCGAGGTGCCGCGGCCGATCTCGTCGAGGACGACGAGCGAGCGCGCCGTCGCCTGGTTCAGGATCGCCGCCGTTTCGACCATCTCGACCATGAAGGTCGAGCGCCCGCGCGCAAGATCGTCGGCCGCGCCGACGCGAGAGAAGACGCGGTCCGCGGCGCCGATATGAGCGGCGTCCGCCGGCGCGAAGCCGCCGGTCTGGGCGAGGATCGCAATGAGCGCGTTCTGGCGCAAAAAGGTCGACTTGCCGGCCATGTTCGGGCCCGTCACGAGCCAAAGCTCGGCCTCGCCGGCGTCGTCGGAAAGCGTGCAGCCATTCGGCGCAAAGCGCGCCGCGCCCGCCTTTTCGAGCGCCTGCTCGACGACCGGGTGGCGGCCCCCTTTGATGTCGAAGGCGAGGCTGTCGTCGATCAGTGGGCGGACATAATTCTCCTCGCGCGCAAGCACGGCAAAGCTGAGCGCGACATCGAGCGCGGCGGCGGCCTCGGACGCGCTCGAAATCGGCTGAGCCTCCGCCAAGACCGCGCGCGACAGGCGGTCGAAGATTTCAAGCTCGCGGGCGAGCGCTTCATCGCGAGCGCGCACGATCTTCGAGTCGAGATCGGCGAGTTCGCGCGTTGTGAAGCGAACGGCGCTCGCCAAGGTCTGGCGGTGGATAAAATCCGCGTCATAAGGCGGGCGCATGAGCGTATCGCCGGCGCTTTGCGGCGTTTCGACGAAATAGCCGAGCACATTGTTGTGGCGGATCTTGAGCGCCCTGATCCCCGTTCTTTCGCGATAGGCCGCTTCGAGACCGGCGATGACGCGGCGCGACTCGTCGCGCAGGAGCCGCGCCGAATCGAGCCCCGGATCGAACTCCTTGGCGATGAACCCGCCATCGCGGGCAAGAAGCGGCAGGTCGGCCGCGAGGGCCTCCTTCAACAAGGTGACGAGCTCGGAAAACCCACCCGTGGCGCGCGCTTCAAGGGCGCCCGCGGCATCGGCGATCTCGGCGGGCATGGCGCCGAGGAAATCGGCTTTGCGCAATCTTTCGGCGATGTCGCGCGCGGCGGCAAGGCCGTCGCGGATCGCCGCGAGGTCGCGCGGACCGGCGCGGGCGAGCGACAGGCGCGTCAAGGAGCGCGCCATGTCCGGCGTCGAGGCGAGCGCAGCCCGCAGATCATCCGTCAGCGCCGCATCGGCGTGAAACGCGGCGACCGCGTCGAGCCGGGCGTTGATCGCCGCAGGGTCGGTCAAGGGCGCCGAGAGACGCGCGGCGAGAAGGCGCGCGCCCGGCCCGGTCGCCGTGCGGTCGATCGCGGCGAGAAGCGAGCCCGCCCGCTCGCCGCCCTGCGTTTCGAGCAATTCGAGCGAGGCCCGCGTCGCGGGGTCGATCAGCATTGCGGCTTTTTCCTCGGCGCGCCGCGGCGGACGAAAGGCGGGCCTCCGCCCGACCTGCGTCAGTTCGACATAGGACAAAAGCGCGCCGAGCGCGGCGAGATCGGCCCGGGAAAACTCCGCAAAGCCGTCAAGCGCGGCGACGGCGAAAATCTCCTTGAGGCGCCGTTCCCCCGCGCGGCTGTCGAAAAGCGCCGCAGGCTGGCGCGAGAGGGCCGCGCCGGCGGCGATTTCGTCGATGATTTGCGCCCAGTCCGCCGGCGCCTCGGCGTCCGAAACGATAAGTTCTTTCAGCGACAGGGCCGCCGCTTGCAGGCGAATGGCGTCGGCGGACGCGCGCGTAACGCAAAGCTCCCCCGTCGACACATCCGCCCAGGCGAGCGCCGCCTCGCGGCCGCCCCCGATGATGGCGAGCGCGGCAAGATGATTGTTCCGCGCCGCGTCAAGGAGCATGTCCTCGGTGAGCGTGCCGGGCGTTACAAGGCGGACAATCGCACGGCGGACGACGGATTTCGGCCCACGCTTTTTGGCCTCCGCCGGGTCCTCCGTCTGCTCGCAGATCGCGACCTTGAATCCCTTCTTGATGAGGCGCGCGAGATAGCTCTCATGGGAATGCCACGGCACGCCGCACATCGGAATGTCGTCGCCGAGATGGCGCCCGCGTTTGGTCAGCGTGATGTCGAGCGCGGCCGCCGCCTTCACCGCGTCCTCGAAAAAAAGTTCATAGAAATCGCCCATGCGATAGAAAAGCAGCGCCTCGCCGGCCTCTCGCTTGATGTCGAGATATTGCGCCATCATCGGCGTCGCATCGGCCTCGGCGATTCCGGAATCGGGACGGGGGACTCGCAGATCAAGACTTGCCATTGTTCTTTCCGAGTGCCGAGCGCGCAATCTCTGCAAGAGTGGCGGGAGCGACGGCGTTCTTATAGAATCAAAGCCGCTGAGTCGGAACGCCCGGAGGCCGCCAAATCGTGCGTGAGAAACATCGCCCGCCCAACTATCGCCCGTCCGTCGCCAAGCTCGAAACGGAAATCGATCTCGGCGACCGCGTGGCGCCCTTGACGGCGCGCGTCAATCGGCAGGCGAAACGGCTGATCGTCAAAGTCGATTCGGTGAAAGGCCGCGTCCTTGTCACCGCCCCTTCCAAACGAGCGCTTCCCGAGGCGCTTCGCTTTGCGGGCGAACGCGCACCCTGGATCCGCGCAAGGCTTGACGAAGGCGCGCCAGCCCGTCCCTTCCTGCCGGGCGGCCTTTGCCCCTATCGGGGCGTTCCGCATCTCGTCGTCAACCGCGGTCCGGCGCGCGCCACCGTGCGGCGCCTTCCAGGCGAGCGGCCCATGCTGATCGTCGGCGGCGCGCCGGCGCATTTGAACCGTCGCCTTGTCGACTGGCTGAAACGTGAAGCGCGGCGCGCCCTTCTCGAGCGCGCGGGCGTTCACGCGGCGAGACTGGGGAAAAAAATCGCCCGCATCCGGATTCGCGACACCGTCTCGCGCTGGGGCTCGTGCTCGACCGACGGCGCGCTTTCCTTTTCCTGGCGGCTCATTCTCGCGCCGCCGTCGATCCTTGACTATGTCGCCGCGCATGAATGCGCGCATCTTTTGCATCTCAATCATTCGCCGGCCTACTGGCGCACGCTCGCGCAGCTCGATGTCGATATCGACGTAGCGCGGCTCTGGTTCGCGGCGCATGGCGAAGCGCTCCACGCCTGGGGCGTCGAGGCGCCGGCGTCCTTGAAGACGGCCTAACGCCGGACTTTCCGGAAAATGACGTTAGGTGCTTTCTTCGATCAGCGCTTCAAGCGGGTCGGCCTTGTTCAGCGCCGGCGCGATCATCGGCGCGGCCTCCGGGGGCGGCGCCCGGCCTTCAAGCGCGTGCGTCATCACTTCGCCCCAAATGACCGCCGGCGCGCCGCCGCCGGTGATCGTGCGCATCGGCCGATTGTCGTCGCGGCCAAGCCATATGACGCAGACAAGCCCGCCCGCATGGCCCGCAAACCAGGCGTCGCGGCTTTCCTGCGTCGTTCCGGTCTTGCCGGCGACGGTCCAGCCCGGAATCTGCGCCGCCCGCCCCGTGCCATAGGCGACGACCGCTTCGAGCATGTCGTTAAGCGCGGCGACATTGCGATATGTCGTCGCGGACTCCATCGGCGTCGGCCGTCTGTAAACGGACTGGCCGTCAGCGGTGCGGATCTCCTCGATCGCATGCGGATGGACGCGAAAGCCGCCATTGGCAAGCGGCGCATAGGCGCCGGCAAGGTCTAGAGGCGAGACCGCGTCGACGCCAAGCGCGAGCGCGGGCCCTTTGGTGACCGGATCGAGCCCCATGCGCCGCGCCGCGAGCCGAACGGCGCTGCGGCCGGCATATTCCTGCAACCGGACTGTCGCGCTGTTCAGCGAAAAAGCGAGCGCGTTTCTAAGGCTGACCTCTCCGAAATAGCGCCCGCCATAATTGTCGGGCGCCCATTTGTCGACGCGGATCGGCGCGTCGAGGACGCTTGTTTGCGGCGTCAGGCCGGCTTCAAGCGCGGCAAGGATGACTCTAGGCTTGAAGGC
>JBFXBB010000105.1:0-9298 GCA_050183685.1 Amphiplicatus sp. | reverse complement strand
GGGCGTCATGCGAACCGAACCGCCCGCCTGGCTTCGCGCCAGTTCGGTCTGAACAAGACTCTTGACCTGGGCCATCGTCGCCGCGCGATAGGCGCCGCAGGCGGCGGGATCGGCGGTCGAGGTGCAATAGGACTGACCGGCGAAGAAGCTGGCGTTGCGGTTGAGGTTCGCCAGCGCCGGATTGGCGTAGGCGAGGATATGCCCGGGCCCGGTCTGATCGATATTGAGGTAGCTGTAGACCGCGTAATTCTTGAACGCGCCGCGATTCCATTCCGCCGACAGGCGAATGGATTGATTGTCGACTTCGTCGAGATTCTTGCTGGGGTCGACGACGCCGGGAAGGCCGTTAACGATCACGCTGGGCCTGAACTGCTCCGTGAAGCCGTCGATATGCTCGCGATGATAGACGGCGCGGATCGCCAGCTCATTCTCGATGAGGGGGAGATTGAGCGCGGCCGTGGCTTGCAGACGGCCATAATCGCCGACGCTGACATCGGCGTACCCGCCGAAGCCGTCCAAGTCCGGACGGCGCGGCGTCACCAGCACCGCGCCCGCCGCGGCCGTGCGGCCGAACAGCGTGCCCTGCGGGCCGTTCAGCACCTGCACCGAGGCCTCGTCGAAGAAGGGCATGCCGATCGCGGTCGGACCGCCCGGCGCCTCCGCGAAATAGGTGACGGTGCCGGCGTTGAGGCCGCGCACCGTGAACGTGCCGCCGAGACGGCCGAGCTCCGCCTGAACCGTCACCGAGGGCGCCGCAAATTGCAGATCCGACGGCGCGAGAATGTTCCGCGTTTTGAGTTCGTCGCCCGGCAGCGCGGTGACGGTGACGGGAACGGATTGAACATTTTCCTCTTTGCGGCGCGCCGTGACCGTGATGACGTCGACGCCTCGTCCTTCTCTAGAGGCTGTCTGGTCGGCTTCCTGCGCCTGCGCCGCCGCGAGCGGCAGCATGGTCAAGACGATCGCCGAGACGCTCGCGCTCCCGAGGATCGTCCGAATTTTAGAATGTTTCATGTAGGCTTAACTCCCCTTAGATCTTCAAGATCTTCTGTTGCTTCACAAGATTTGGCTGCTGGCGTTCCAGCAAGGTTCGCCGGCGAAGCTCGTCGGCGAGATGGGATTGATGCGGCCTTCTGCCGGGCGCTTGTGAGAAGACGGTTCCGCCGAGGCCGAAAACAGTGGCCGAAAACAGTGGCCGAAAACAGTGGCCGAAAACACTGGCCGACCCATGACCAACGCGACAATCGGCGATTCACGCCCTCTCAAGACCGTAGACGTTTGACAACGCATTTTGGCCGAAGCGCGCGCCCAAAGCGGGGCGAGCGCCGGCTCAAAAAATCAAAGCATCCTCCGGCGCATTCGCCGCCTCGCTTGAGGCCCGCGCGCTTTTGCGCGGGCGCCCCACACGGGGCGCGAGCCCTCAAAGTGACGGCCAAGCCTTAATCACATCTTCAATCTTATCTTAGTCTTATCTTAATATTATCTTAATTTTAATTTAACGCCCGCCGCAGGGCGTAGACCAAATCTTCATGAAAACGCTTCGTCACGCCCGCCTCGGCCGCCATGTTGAAGCCGTGAAAGGCGCCCGGATAGACATGAAGCTCCGTGGGCACGCCCGCCTGGATCAGGCGATGCGCATAGGAAAGGCTCTGCTCGGCGAGGCCGTCGACGGCGCCGACGGCGAGGAAAGCCGGGGGCAGACCGGCGACGGATTTCGCGCGCGCCGCGAAGGCATAGGGCGAAACGTCGTCCTTGCCCGGGGCCTTTCCGAGATACATCACATAGGAGCGCTCGACGGGCGCGGCCGTGCCCGGCGCGCAAGTCGGGTCGAGCGCCGTGAAGGGACGATCGTCGAGATTGGGATAAATTAAAAACTGCGCCTTGATCGGAATCTCGCCCTTGTCGCGCGCGAGGAGCGCCAGCGACGCGGCGAGGTCGCCGCCGGCGCTGCCGCCCATGACCGCGATCCGCGCCGGGTCGACGCCCAGCTCCGACGCATTGTCGTGGAGCCATTTCAGCGCCGCATAGCTGTCATGGATCGCCGCCGGAAAGGGATGCTCGGGCGCAAGCCGATAATCGACCGAGACGATGACCGCCCCGACCTCCTTGGCGAGCTTGCGGTTCGTCGCGTCGCCGCCATCGGCCGCGCCGAGGACGAAGGCGCCGCCGTGAATGTCGATGACGCCCGGCCGCGGGCCCGATCCTTCCTCGGGCGTGTAAACTAGGACGCGCACCGGCGGCGAATCTTCAATTCCCAGTATGTGGCGCTCTTCCATCGCGACGCCGGGCGTCTTCGGCGGCGGCTTCACGCGCCCCTTCATCGCGCCTTTCAGTCTTTCGCGGCTTTTGGAGATGTCCGGATCGCGCGGCGCGCCGCCGCTGTCCATCGTCGTCAGAATGGGCAGAACCGGCATCAGGTCCGGATCGATCAGAGCATGATCGGACGGAAAGAGCCGCAGCCCCGCCGAGCAGTCCCGCAATTCGACCTGCGGCGACGCCGCGTCGGCCGCCATCGACGGCGCCGCGACGGCGGCGGCCAAGCCGGCCCCCGCGACGGCCCAAAGCCCCGCCCTCAAGAAAAAACCGTCCATCCTCAACACTCCTCAGAAATAGCGCGCCTATCCGATCGAGCTGAGGCTTCGGCGCGCGCCGCGTCAACTCAAGGCCCGATCAATTTCGAGGCCAACGGACCATAGGCCTCGGCCTCGGCCTTAACCTCTTGCCGCGTCAGCAAATATGTCTCGGCCGAGAGTTCGGCGTCGGCCATATTCGCGTCGAGAACCATGAAATGCGGCGAATCCGGCGTCCATTCCGGCCATTCGGGCAGGCCCTGACCGGCCGGATTGGGATCGCCGGCGCGCACGAAGGCGCCGAGATAGTCCATCATCGCCTCGGTGAGCGCCATCCGTCCCGGGCGGTTCGCGGCCGTGTAGGAAAACGCGCTATAGGCGGTCGGTTCGGCCGGGTCGAGCGCGCCGAACCAGAACGGGATGTCGGCGGAATGCGCCGCGCCATAGATCACCTTGTAGTCGGCGACCGCCGGGTCGCCGCCGCCATTCCATTTGAAGAAATAGCTGTAAACAGGCATCGCGGGCGTCTGCGTCTTGAAGGCCTTGGCGACGGCGTCGATTTGAACGGCCCGCAACAGGCGCGAACGCGCCGTCATCAGATTATTGTAGAAATCGACGTCGTTCTCCGTCGGCAACACATCGCTTAGCGACAGTTTCTCCGGTTCGGGAATGAGGACGCCGTAAAGAAGCGCGCGCCATGTATATTGGCCGCTCGGGATTCCATGCTCGCTCTTCAAAAAGTCGGAACGCAAGAGCGAGAGCGCCTTGCTTTCGTCCTGCGTGCTGCCGAGCATGAGCGGAACTTGGCGATAGGCGCCGCTCGCGATGACGTCGAACGCGTCGACCGGCGGCAGCACGACGCCGTCCATGATCGGAAAGGCGGTCGCTATCATTCTCACGCCCGTCAAGCGGCCGGTCGCTTCCGCCGCGGCATGTTGAATCTCGAAATCGCTCTTGCCGCGCAGATAGTCTTTCAGCGCCGCCGGCGCCATTTTTTCCCGATAGGCCGCCGCGCCTTCCCAATTGTCGAACGGCTCGGCCTTTTGCGGCGCGGTTCCGTCCTCTTGCAACAGCCAGTCGATCATGGCGTTGCTCAGGCGATCCGAAGGCGGAACATTCAAGAATCCGCCGAGTCCGCCGCTCATGCTCACGGCGCGGGAAAACAGGCCCTCGGCGAGGGGCGACAGCATCAAATTATAGACATTGTCGGCGCCGGCGGACTGGCCGCCGATCGCGACCTTGGCCGGATCGCCGCCAAAGGCCGCAATATTCCGCTGGACCCATTTCAAGGCCTGGATCTGGTCGAGAATATTGAAATTGCCTGATGCGTCCTCGCCGTCCTCGCCTTCGGCGAGCTTGGAATTGGAAAACGCGCCCATCGGGCCGAGACGGTACTGGAGGACGACGACGACGATATTTTCCCGCTTCGCCAAGGGCGCGCCGTCATAGCGCGTCGCCCCGCCGAGCGTCCAGCCGCCCCCGTGGATCCAGACAAGAACCGGCAGATTCCGGTCATCTGTCTGCGGACGATAAATGTCGAGATAGAGGCAGTCCTCGGCGCCGACGAACCCGTCGGGGGAAGAGACAGAACCGGCCGGAACCCATTGCGGCGTTCGTTTAAGCTGGGTGCAGACGCTCGCCGGCCGCTTGGCGTCGCGCACGCCCGGCCAGGGCTCTGGTTCTTCCGGCGCGCGCCAGCGCAAATCGCCGACCGGCGGCTTGGCGAAGGGAACGCCCTTATAGATGAGGGCGCTGTTCTCGGCATAGCCCTCAAGGCGTCCGTTCCTGGTTGTAACGTTCTCGCTCAGCGTCGCCGCCGCCTCGCCGCCCGTTTCGGAGGACGTCTCGGAGGACGTCTCCTTGCCGCCGCATCCAGCGAGCCAAAGGCACGTCGCTATGGCGGCCGTCCTGGCGATCCCCGCGAACGACATCGTCCCTCCCGCTTTTTTTATTGAACTCCAATAATGGAAGACTTCGCCTGGCTGTCAATCTTGGCCGGCATTGGAGCGGCTAAACCGAACAGCGCCGATGGACGGGCGCGGGGGAACCCGCGCGCCCGTCCTTCGAAGGCTGGCCTAAAGGCCCGTCAGCCGCCGAAATCATAACGCAGGTTAACGCCCCACATCCGCGGCTCCTCATAGAGCTTGAAGGCGGTGCCAAGAGTGAAGAGATTGCTGCCGCCGGTCTGGGAGAATGTCTTGTTCGTCAAATTGTCGGCGAACAAGGCCGCCGTGAAGCCCGACCCGTTGATGTTGCTCCACTCCAGCCTGGCGTTCAATTTGCCATAGCCGCGCTGACTGACATCGTCGAGATCGACATCCAATCCGCGCGCCGCCGCGACCTCAAGCAGACGCTTGCCGGTCCCTTGCACATATTCGCGCGTTTGATAATAGCCGGTCATCGAAAGCCACAGCTCGCCTTGCGTTTCTTCGAGCACCGGCAGGCGATAGCGCAGCGTCGCATTGGCCTGATGGCTCGGCGCGTTCGCGAAGGGATTGTCGCTCAAATCGATAAAACAGAGCCCGCTCGCCAAGTTCGAACCCGCAAGGCACGTGTCGGTCGGCAGGATGATCAGGTTCGAGTCCTGCCCGATCCATTCGCGATAACCGGCGTCGAGATAGGCGTAATTGACGGTGAGATTGACGCCTTCCCGCCATACCATGTCGAGATGGGTCTCAAGGCCCTGCATCCGCGCCTCAGCCACGTTCTGGGTGAAAGCGGTGCTGACGGCGCCGACGGTGATCTGGAAGCCGCGCTGAATATTCGTGAAGTCCATTCGATAGATGTCGGCGTTCAGGCGCAATTTGAAGTCGCCGAAGTCGAAATCGGATTTGACGCCGAATTCGTAGTTCACGACCTTCTGCGGCTCGAAAGTCGGCGTGCAATTCGGGGCGAGATTGCAGCCGAGCGCCGTGTTCACCCCGCCCGGCGTGAATGATTTCGAGGTCGAGGCGTAGACCAGGAAGTCAGGCGTGATCTCCTCGGTGATGGCGGCCGTATAGTTCGATCCTTGGCTTTCGGTGGCGACGACGTCAACATTCGGGACCATCGCGGGGATCACCGGTCCGGTTCCGGACGGATTCGGCAAAGCGGGAACGGACCGCGACGTCACCTTGCTCGTGGTGTGGCGATAGCCGCCGGTGACGCTGAGCCCGTGAATGCCGATCTCATCGAGATCGATCGTCACCTGGCCGTAGCCAGCAAGTTCGGAAGAATTGGAGCCGGCCTGGAACGGAAAGGCGGGCGCCCAGCCCCTGTTCTGGGTGAAGAGGCCGCTGAGCACGCGGGTCATCGTTGCGACGCCTTCGAGGTCCTCCGGAGTCTTCGATTTCTGGTAGTAAAGACCGGCGGTCCAATTGATCATGTCGGCGGCGACGCCATGAAGCTGAAATTCCTCGGTGTAAAGCCGGCTGGCCGGCCCTCTTTGCACATCGACCATATTGCCGATCTGATTGACGCTCGACGGCGCGCCGCCGACATTGGAGAAGCCAAGGGCAAGCAACGCGCCGCCGAAGCCGTCAAGACCTTGACTGGCGACGGACGATCGTCTCTGCATTGAGAGAATGTTCTTCACGCTCAATGTGGTCGGGCCGATATCGCCGAAATCATATTGGGCGACGTCCATCACGCTGAAATGCCGATAGAGTTGAACCGCGGGAACGTCCCCGAGACCTCGGGTGAACCGGACGGCTTCATCGCCGCCATTCTGAAGGCGCGCATTCTCGGCGATCAGCTCCGATTGCAGCGTCTGTATGCGAGAGAGCCGGTTGGCGACGCAGCCGAGGGTCGAGGTTTCCAGCCCCTTCGCGACCGCCTGGCCGCACACGCTTCCGAAGACGAACGGCGCAAAGGCCGGCGGGATGGCGAGCGGCGACGGATCGATCGCGGTCAGAACCCAGCCCGGCGGCGTCTGGTCGACATTGATGAAATTGGCGATCAATGAATTGTCGAAGCCGCCGCGCCGCCATTTCAGCGTCGCGCGGACAGAATCATTATGCGAGGAGTCGAGCGCCGGCCCGCCGCTGAGCTGCTCGGTGAAGCCGTCGATATGCTCATGTTGATAGGCGACCCGCAAGGCGAGCGCGCCCGCGACAAGCGGCAGATTAAACGCCGTGGACGCCTGAATGCGGTCGAAATTGCCGGCGACGACGTCAACATAGCCGCCAAAACTGTCGAGGTCGGGGGCTTTGGGCGTGATCAGCACCGCGCCCGCCGCGCCCGTCCGTCCGAACAGCGTCCCCTGCGGCCCGTTCAATATCTCGACCGACGCGATATCGAAAAACGGCAGGCCGACTTCGCTCGGCCCGCCCGGCGCTTCGTTGAAATAGGTGACGACGCCGGCATTCAGGCCGCGGACGGTATAGCCGCCGTCCAGCCGCCCAAAGCCGGGCCCGACATTGACCGACGGCGCGGCAAACTGTAGATCGACCGCGCGTGTAATCCCTTGTTGTTTCAGCTCGTTGGCGGACAGCGCGGTGACCGTCAGCGGAACGTCTTGAATGTCCTCCGCCTGCCGCCGCGCCGTGGTGACGACAATGACGTCCCGGGCGTGGCTTTCAGCGTCGCCGCCCGCCTCCTGGGCATGCCCGCTCGTCGCTACCAATGAAGCAAGCCAAACAAGCAATCCCGTCTTGATTTTCTTCCCGTCGTTTTCCGTGTGCATATTCCCCTCCGCTTCCTGAGCGTTGCGAAGCGATACAATGATCGCCCCTTTCCTTGTCAGGCTGCCTTGAAGAGGCGTATCGAAGAACAGCGACTCCAGCGCCTCGTCCACCGTGAAATAGCCGGTGACGGGATTCGCCCGCACGTCGACGAGAGTATCCGTGCGGAAGAGGACGGCGCGATTGGCCTGCGCCGCAATCTGCTTGACGGCCTGTTCGGCCTGAAGGGCGGGCACGTTGAAATAGACGCGCGCACCCTCCTCTTGCGCCACGGAGATGCGGGCGCAAGCGACAAACATGATAAGCGATGCGACGACGCACCGGGCGGCTTGCACCACTCCTCCCCTCGGGGTAACCTCACCTCAGGGCATTGCTTCTCCGGCAACCTATAGATGAGTGACGCGGCGAAAGAAAATCCTCCATGCCGAGGATAGACTTTTTTCACGCGTCAGCAGTTGCGACACGCGCCTCTATATTTCAGGGGCGCCTTGGATTGAACCGGAAAGATGACCCGCAAGCGGATGGACGGAACAGTAAAAGAGCGCGCGCGCTCCGGTCACGGAGCGGACCTGCGGCTTTACAAGCTGTTGCAGGGCGACCGTTTTCTTATTGCAAAAATACTGCGGCGATTTTCGTTCGGTCCGACGGAGATCGAGGATGTGACGCAGGAGACGATCCTCCGCGCGATTGAAGCGGAACGGACGCGCGAGATCCGCCATCCGCGCCAATTCATGATCTCCGTCGCCAAGAACATCGCCCGCGAGGAACTGCGCCGGCGGGCGCGGGCCACGACCGAGCTAATAGAGGATTGCGACGCTGAGAATCACCTATCGGAAGAGGCCTCGGCGGACGCCGCGCTCGACGCCCGGGAAAAGCTGAGGATTTTTGCGACGGCGGTGGCGGGCCTGCCGCCGCAATGCAGACGAGTGTTCGTCATGAAGCATGTGCAGGGCGCGGCCCATAAGGAAATCGCCGACCGGCTCAAGATTTCGATCAGCACGGTGGAAAAGCATGTCGCCGCCGGGCTGAAGGCCTGCCGGGAGCGGATGTTGGCGCGGCTGAACGAGCCGGCCGGCGGCGACGAAGTCCGGCATCTGTTCGACGAAACGCGGAAACTGAAGCAACGATGAGATGACACGCAACGACGCCAATTATGACGCTGAAATCGCCGCCGGCGCCTGCGCCTGGCTCGCGCAGATCGAAAGCGGCGATTTGTCGACGGCGGATCGGGCCGCCCTTAAGGAATGGATGGCGACGAGCCCGCGTCACGCCGAGGAAATCCGCGCTGTCGCCGCCCTGTCGGCCGAACTCGCGGCCCTGACGGAATTGAGCGAGCCGCTCGCCGCGCAGCTCGAAACGAGGCGTCGCCGCCGCCCCGCGCTCGGCATGGCGGCGGCCCTCGCGGCCGCGCTTTTGGCGGTTGTCGGCGCCGGCATTTTTTCTCTGTTCTTGCGGACGCCGGCGATCCCCGAATTTTACGCAACCGAAATCGGCGAATACCGGACGGTCGACCTCGACGACGGATCGTCGATAAAGCTCAACACCAACAGCGCCGTCGAAGTGACCTATGGCAAGACGGCGCGCAAGGTGCGGCTCGCCAAGGGCGAAGCCTTTTTCACGGTGGAAAAGGATAAGGCGAGGCCCTTCATCGTCTACGCCGGATCGAATTACGCGCGCGCCATCGGAACGGCGTTCTCCGTTCGTCTGCTCAACGACAAAACGGAGCTGATCGTCACCGAAGGCGTCGTCGAGTTCTCGAAAATAGCCTCGACGCCCGCGACCGCCGCCGAGCCGGACGACAATGCGCCGACGGACGCCGACCAATCCCGGCCCGTCTTGGTCGAAGCCGGCTATGAGCTCCTCTCAAACGCCGCAGCGCGCGAGGAAGAGGCGCTAAGGCTCAGCGACGCGGCCCGGAAACGGAAGCTGTCCTGGATTGAAGGGCTTTTTGACTTTTCCGAGACGCCCTTGTCGGAAGTCGTCAGCGAAGTCAGCCGCCACACGGCCTTGCGCATCGAAATCGAAGACCCCGCCCTCAAAGACGTAAAGTTCGGCGGCGTCTTCCGG
>JBFXBB010000104.1:0-9298 GCA_050183685.1 Amphiplicatus sp. | reverse complement strand
GAGAAGTTTTCGTGACGGCTTGACCACGCCCGAACGCAACCGAAAGCGATGACCGCTTTCTTAAATTGATTTGCGCATTTGCAGAGATGTTGCGCGATCGCAATGTCCGAATTTGCGACGCCTAAATTCATCTCGATGCGGCGCCGCTTACGCCGCCATGCAAATGACGATGCAATTGTCGTTCGCCGCGCGCGTCTCGCCGTTCGAGAACGCCACCCTGCTCGTCGAGTGGATGACATTGCCGTTGACGGGCTGGTTGACGGCGGTCGTCGCGAGCGAAATCGTAACCCGCCCGTGCCCGTAACGCGTAACAACTTGCAACCAAGCGCCCCGCTCGCGGTCTATCATCCGCTTTCCTTCGTCCGTAGGCTTCTCTTTTGGGACATCTTCGACGACGAACATCATCTCACCCGCTGCACTCGCACTTCCTCCGCGCCGCTACAGGCGTTACACAAATCCCCCGTTCGCGCCCTACGGAGCGCGTTGCTGCAGACCAATTTGACAGAGCTTCTCCCCCGCCGCTTCGTCTCAACCTCAGGAGGAGGCGCGCATAGAGTAGTATGCTCATTGGGGAGCGCAACCCAATAAACCACCGGACGGTTGAGAAATTTTTGTGACTGCTGAGAGAGAGCAATCCCAATCGAACGCCATAAAGACTTTCTTAAATTGACTTGCGCAATTTGCGCGACGGTCCGGCCTATATTGAATTCCTGCGTGCCGTTGAACTAGCAAAGCGCCATGCGCCAAACGGCCGTCAACCGCGTGAGGCGACGTCATGCCCCTCGAACGATTACGGCGTTCATGCACCCCGTTTTCGGTTCGCCGCCCAGTTCCCGGTTTCACCCGGTCCGGCGGCCATTCCCGTATGCCCCCCCCTAGGCTGTGGCGGTGTACGCGATCCCGATCGAACGGGTCTCAGGCAGGATTCCCTGTTTGCAGGGAATCTACAGGGAACAATCGCGATTTCGGCCGGTTTTGCCGGCAAGGCAACGCAAATTCCTTATAAATATTACCGGATTGGGGTCGTCCCTGTATTTAAGAGCAGCGAATTTTCTCCGCGTATCAGGCAATCGCCGGAGCGAGATCAGGGAACCATGTCCTCGAACGCGCCTCGTTAGAATTTCCGCTCTAACCGCTATTCGGCGGATATATCTGAGGCGCGGCCGCGACCTAATCGGGGTGGCGATCGACCGGGAAGCGGCCATAGCCGCCGCCGTGCTGACCGAAGGTGCTCGGTCTCTCCTCGAAGAGGGGGCTTACTTCGCTCCTTAACCTCCACTTAATCAGCGACCGCCACATTTTCTGCTATTCGCCACTCAACAATTGGCTGGGAGTCCTTGGCATGACGCACCCTACAGGATTGTCTATTTTAGCGGTCGCGGTTGTTATCTTTGCGGCAGCGCCTGCTTTGGCAGCCGACAAGCCTGGCCAAGGGAAAGGGCGGGGAGCCAAAGACCAAAGTGAACAGTCGGCCGCCATCAATATCAGCGTGGATATCGGCCTTGGCGACAGCGAGCGCCGCATTGTGCGGGACTATTACAGCGCACAAAAGAGCTGCCCTCCGGGCCTCGCCAGGAAAAATAATGGCTGTCTTCCCCCGGGGATCGCGAAAAAGCGCTACGAGGTTGGACGGCCGGTTTTGGAAGATGCAATTATCATCGAGCTCCCCCATGACGTCATCGTGCGGTTACCTCCCCTGCCCTCAGGTCACGGCTATAGAATGGTTGATGGCGATCTCGTGATTGTCGCGCTGTCAACGATGATCGTCCTCGATGCGATCGGGCTCATTTGAGCCGCGACGTCGAATTCGTAAATTCGGCGGCAACGGCGTCGCCTTCAGACAGGCTATTGGCACAATTGATTAATTGGCGAGCGGCGGCGTATCATGGCCCGGTCCGAGCAAGGATCAGCTGATGGCGATCTGGCGACGCATAGCGGCAATCATGATGGCGGCGGTGATGACTGCCGGCCCAGCTTTCGCCTGCGCCGATTTCTGCCCGGAGCGCCTCCCCGTTGCGACCGAAGGCGAGACCGCCGCCGCCCCTGACGGCGGTCACAATGCCGCTCCGACTAAATCGATGGCAGCTATGCACGAGGGCTGTGAAGACAGGGCCGGTTCGCTACCGGCGCCGACCACCTCTTACCATGAGGATTGTGCGGGCTGCCCGGACTGCGCCGGCGCGATGGCCGTCAAGAAGCAGGCGCTCGCCGCCGCCGCGGCGATCTCTGTTGAAGCGCCCATAATCGTCATTCTCACCGGTCCGCTGGCGATGGTTTCGCAGACGCCGAGCCTCGCGCGCTGGCGCCTGACGCCGCCGGCTGTCGGACCACCGCTCGCCTCGACGCCCGTTTCCCTGAAAAACATCCTGCGCATCTGATCTCTCGTTGCGGACCGGCCGCCGTCGCGCGGCCTTTTGTCGTTCGTAGCAGGATCATTTGCGATGTCAGATTATTCTATTCCGGGCGCCCGCCCGGCCAAATACCGCATCATGCGGGCAAGCCTTGTCGCCGCCGCGCTGATCGCTTTTGCTATCAGCTCAGCCAGCGCACAGACCTTCGAAGACCTCGAAGCGCGGCTCGCGGACCATCCGTCCGTCGCAGCGCTGCGCCACGAAGCCGAAGCGCGGGAGGAGCTTGCCGTCGCGGCGCGCGGTCTGCCCGATCCAACCGTTTCTTTCGGCGTCAATAACGTCCCGCTGTCCGATCCAGGTTTCGACCGGATCATGATGACCAACAAGGCGGTCGGCGTGCGCCAGGAGATTCCGGGCTTTGGCGTCCGGAGCGCGCGCTCGGCGCGCGAGAAGGGCGAAGCGGCCGCCGCGCGCCTGGTGGCCGACTGGCGCCTTCGGCGGCTCCGGGCCGAACTCATCGCCATGCTCGCCCGGAAGCAAGCCATCACAGAGCGGCTCGAACTCGCCCGCGAGCAACGCGAGGCCTTTGACGAGTTCGACGCCCTCATCCGCGCCGAAATCGAGGCCGGGCGGCCTGTCTATTTCCGACTTTCGGAAGTCGAGATCGAACGCGCCGACGTCGACCGGTCGATTGCGACGCTCGAAGGCGAGCTTGGCCGGATCGATGCGGCGCTTATCGATCTTGTAGACAAAGCGGTGGACACGCCGCCGCCGCGGCAGGAATTCCTTCCCTGGCATGGCAAGGCGATGGATCTTTATCCCGCCGCACTCGCCGCGGCGGGCATCGCCGTCGCGAAGGCCGGCGTCGCCGAAAGCAAGGCCGAGTTCAAACCCGACCTCGCTTTTCAGTACAGCTACCAGCAGCGTGAGGAAGGCGCCGAGATCCCTGGCGTCTCGTCCTTCTCGGGCGAGGACTGGTTTTCGGCCGGCGTCACGTTCAGCGTCCCCTTATGGGCGCCGAAGAGCCAGTCCCCGCGGCTGCGGGCGGCGCGCGCGCGCGAAAGCGCCGCCGAGGCGGACTTCCACGCGGCCGCCCGCGCCGCCGCAGAAGAGTGGCGCGGACATCACGCGGTCCACCTTGCCGCGGTGCGAAACATCGAACTCCTGGAAGAGAAACTTCGCTCTGCGGACGCGCTCATCGCCGCCGAGACCCGCAACTATGAATCCGGGCGCAGCGACTACATCCGCGTTCTCGATGCGCGGATCGCCCGGCTAACGCTCCTTTCCGACCTCGCCGCCGAGCGCGCAAATCTCGCGCATCACATCGCGCAGGCGAACAGCCTTCTGGTGACGCCATGAAATGCTTCATTCTTATCCTTCTGATGGCGCTCACGCTCGCGGCGTGCAGCAGAAATACGGGCGATGATCGTCCGTCCAGTGGACAAGAGAACGCTGAACAGCAGCAATACATCTGCCCGATGCATCCGCATTACATTTCCGACGAGGACGGAACATGCCCGATCTGCGGCATGGACCTCGTTCCCGTGGATTCGGAAGGTTCTGGCGCGACGACGAAGAGCGACAGCGCGCCGAGGGGAAAAGAAAAGATCCTCTACTACAAGCACCCGATGGGGCTGCCCGACACATCCCCGGTTCCCAAAAAGGACTCGATGGGGATGGACTACATACCCGTCTACGAAAACGAAGCCGCCGAGACTGCGGGGACGATCTCCGTTGCGCCGGAGACGATCCAGACCATGGGCGTTCAGACGGCGCCGATCACAATGGCGAATTTCGGCCGAACAGTGCGCGCCTATGGCGCCGTCGAGGCGAACACCCGGTTGCAATCGGCGATCTCGGCGCGCGTCGAAGGCTGGGTCGACGGTCTCGCCATCACCGCCGTCGGCGACGAGGTGAGAAAGGGCGACCTACTCTTCCGTCTCTACAGTCCTGATCTCATCGCCGCGCAGCAGGATTTCCTGGCCGCGGCCAGGTCGGGCGCTGAAGGGCGCATCGCCTCGGCGTCGCGGCGGCTCGTTTCACTTGGATTGCAGGAGCAGACGATCGCCGCACTGCGACAGAGCGGCCGCGCGGAGGAACGGGCGCCGGTCTACGCCATCCATGATGGAATCGTCTCGACGCTCGACGTTCGCGAAGGCGCGTTTGTCAAGCCCGGCGACCGGATCGCCATGCTCCAGGGTTATTCCGAAATATGGGTGATGACGTCGGTCGCCGAGCAGGACCTAGGGCAGATCAAGGCCGGCCAGCCTGTCGATGTCGCGTTCCCGAACATTCCGAACGCGGATCAGCAAGGGCTCGTCGATTATATCTATCCGATCATCGATCCCAAGACGCGAACCGGACAAGTGAGAATCGTGCTCGTCAATAGGGACAATGTCCTCAAGCCCGGCGCCTATGCGGACGTTTCGTTCACGATAGATGCCCGCGCGCGCCTCGCCGCGCCATCGGAAGCAATCCTGCGCGACTCGCGCGGCGCGCATGTGATCGTCGCCCTCGGCGAGGGACGCTTCGCGCCGAGGCCCGTCGTGACAGGCGTCGTCGCGAAAGGGCTCACCGAAATCGTTTCCGGGCTCGAGGAAGACGACGAAATCGTCGTGAGCGGGCAGTTCCTTATCGATTCGGAAAGCAGTCTCAGAGAGTCGTTCCGCAAGATGCGCGCGCCGGAGAACGCCGCTCCGGTGTCTATGCCAAAGGCCATGGACGGGGTGGACGCCGCCAAAGACGAACATGCCGGTCATGACGGAGGACGGCTCTGATGGCGGCAGAACGCACGGACGACCTCGCCGGACGCGACCCGGCCAAATCCTGGGTCGCGCGCCTCATCGCCTGGTCGGCCAATAATCAACTGATCGTCGTAACCCTTGCTGCAGTGCTCGCCGTCGCAGGCGTTCTCGCCATCGAGCGAACTCCGCTCGACGCCATCCCCGACCTCACCGACACGCAGGTCATCATCCGCACCGACTTTCCCGGCCAATCGCCGCAGATCATCGAGGACCTCGTCACCTATCCGCTGTCGACGGCGATGCTCGGCCTGCCGCGCACGAAGGACGTGCGCGGACAGTCGATGTTCGGGACGAGCTTCGTCTACATCATATTTGAGGAAGGCGTCGACCAGTACTGGGCGCGCTCGCGCGTCATCGAGGCTTTGTCGAAGATAGGCGGCGCCTTGCCTTCCGGCGCGACGCCCCGCATCGGCCCCGACGCAACCGGCGTCGGCTGGGTCTTTCAGTATGTGTTGGTTGACAAGTCCGGCCGTCACGATCTCGCAGAACTCAGATCGCTGCAGGACTGGTTCCTGAAATTCGAGCTCACGGCCGTGCCCGGCGTCGCCGAGGTCGGCTCAGTCGGCGGCTTTCAGCGCGAATATCAGGTGCTGATCAATCCTAATCGCCTGCGCGCTTATGACGTCCCGCTCCCGCGCCTCGCCGCGGCGGTCAAAGCCGCGAGCGGCGAGGTCGGCGGGCGCGTCATCGAACAGGCGGAAACCGAATTCGTCATCCGCTCGGCGGGTTATGTCAACAGCGCCGACGATCTTCGCGCCGTCGTCGTCTACGCCGAAAACGGAACGCCGGTGACGCTCGGCGAGGTCGCGCGCGTCATCGAGGGGCCGACGCTGCGGCGTGGCGTCGTCGAGCTCAATGGCGAGGGCGAGACGGTCGGCGGCATCATCGTCATGCGCGACGGCGAAAACGCGCTCACCGTCATTGATGCGGTGAAGGAGAAGATCCGCTCCCTGCAATCGGGCCTGCCCAAAGGCGTTGAGATCGTTCCCGTCTATGATCGCGCGCCGCTGATCGAAGGCGCGGTCGAGTACTTGGGTCACAAGCTCATCGAGGAAGGGATCGCGGTCGCGCTCGTCTCGCTCATTTTTCTCCTGCACGCGCGCTCGGCCTTCGTCGCCGTCGTCACCCTGCCGCTGGGCGTCCTCGGCGCTTTCGTCGTCATGTCGGCGCAAGGGGTGACCGCCAACATCATGTCGCTCGGCGGCATCGCTATCGCCATCGGCGCGATGGTCGACGCCTCGATCGTCATGGTCGAGAATGCAAGCCGCAAGCTCGCCGCGCTCGGGCCCCGCCCCGATGCGGGAGAGCGGCGAAGGGCGATCGTCGTAGCGGCGCAGGAAGTCGGTCCCGGCCTCTTCTTCTCGCTGCTGATCATTACGGTCTCGTTCCTCCCCGTCTTCGCGCTGACGGGCCAGAGCTATCGCCTGTTCTCGCCCCTCGCTTTCACCAAGACCTATGCCATGGCCTTCGCCGCCATTCTCTCGGTGACGATCGTGCCGATCCTGATGCTGTGGTTGATCCGTGGGCGGATCGCGCCGGAGGAGACGAACCCGCTCAACCGCTTCTTCATTCGCGCCTATCGACCGGCGCTCGACGCGGCGCTGCGGTTCAAATGGATCACGATCGGCGCGGCCAGCCTTCTTCTCGCGAGCGTCGCCTGGCCGCTTTTGCGCACAGGATCGGAGTTTATGCCGGCGCTCTATGAAGGCGAACTCCTCTATATGCCGGTGGCCTTGCCGGGCGCCTCCCTCACCAAGATGCGCGAAATCCTCGGGCAGACGAACCGCGTCATCAAGACCGTTCCCGAAGTCGAAAGCGTCTTCGGCAAGGCGGGGCGCGCCGACACGGCGACGGACCCGGCGCCGATCACCATGATCGAGACCTGGATCCGCCTGAAGCCGAAATCAGAATGGCGGCCCGGCATGACGCCGGAAAAGCTCCTCGACGATCTCAATGCGCGGCTCAGGATGCCCGGCCTCATCAACAGCTGGGGCTACCCGATCAGGATCCGCATGGACATGGTCTCGACCGGCGTCCGGACGCCGGTCGGGATCAAGATCTCCGGGAACGATCTCGGCGAGATCGACCGCATCGCGGCGGAAGTCGAGCGCGCCGTCGCGGGTGTGCCCGGCGTGCGCTCGGCTTTCGCGGATCGGGTACTCGGCGGAAAGTATCTTGAGATCGAGCCCAACCGCGCCGAGCTTGCGCGGCGCAACATCGACATGGCCGCATTCCAGACCGTGGTTCAAACCGCGCTCGGCGGCATGAAGCTCGCCGAAAGCGTCGAGGGCCGCGAGCGCTACGACATCATGCTGCGCTATGACCGGCCGTTTCGGGAATCTTCGGAGGACCTTGCGAACATTCTCGTCCCGACGCCCCAAGGCCAGCACATTCCGATCGGCGAGCTGGCGCGCATCCGCCATGTCGAAGGTCCGCCGATGATTCGCTCTGAGAACGCACGCCTGACCGGCTGGGTGTTCGTCGATATCGCGGGCCGCGATCTCGGCGGTTTCGTCGACGAGGCGCGCCGCATCGTCGACGAAACCGTTCCATTGCCCGCCGGGTACGCCATCGAATGGTCGGGGCAGTACGAACAATTGCAGGAGGCCGCGCGCCGCCTGAAACTTGCGATCCCAAGCACCATCGCGATCATCTTCCTGTTGCTGATGCTCCACTTCGGGCGGCTCGACCGCACGCTGATGATCATGCTGTCGCTTCCCTTCGGCCTCATCGGCGGCATATGGGCGGTCTATCTCGCCAGTTACAACATGTCCGTCGCCGTCGCGGTTGGCTTCATCGCACTCGGCGGCATCGCGGCTGAAACCGCCGTCGTCATGCTGCTCTATATCGACAAGCAGGTGCGAGACCATCCGCCGCAATCGCTCGCCGATCTGTTCGACGCCGTCACGCATGGCGCGGTGCTGCGCATCAGGCCGAAACTGATGACTGTCGCGACTATCATGGCAGGGCTCTTGCCGATCTTTCTCACCGAAGGCCTGGGCGCCGACGTCATGCGCCGCATCGCGCTTCCTATGCTCGGCGGCATGGTCTCGACGACGCTCCTGACCCTGATCGTCATTCCTGTCATCTACTACGTCTGGGTCGGACGAACCCTCTCCAGGCGCGCCGGAGGGAAACCAAAGGCGCCGATCTCGTTGCAACCCCCGAAAGGAGAAACGATATGACTCGACTGAAATTGCTTATGGCCACTGCAACCTTCGCTGCGATATCCGTGCCGGCTCTCAGCCAGGAAGGCGGCATGAAGATGGAGGAAATGCAGGGCATGGACACGAAGGACATGCCCTGCTGCGAAGACATGGCCCACGGCGTCGGCGTCATCAATTCGATCAACGCCGAGGCGCAAAAGATCAACCTAACGCACGGCCCCATTCCTCAAATCGGCTGGGGCAAGATGACCATGGATTTCCAAACCGGAAAGATGGTCGATCTAACGAAATTTGAGACAGGCGACCGCGTTCAGTTCGCTTTGAAACAAGGTCGCGACAAGACGCACCGCATCATGATGATGTGCCAGACGGACGCGGAGGATGTCGTCGAGAAGCTCTGCATGAAGGATATGAAGAAGGACGACATGATGCAACATCACATGATGGACGACGAAGACGGAGATCAGTCAGGTAACCGGTCCCCTCAGGAGCATCAGCACTGATCGGCGTGGAAGAAGGCGGGCGTCGCTCGTCGCGAGCCATCTGCTGACCCAAAGACCTCTGCGCTGCGGCGGCTTCGAACGATGCGGGCGCGCGTCAGCGGTACTTCCCGAGCAGTTCGACAAGTTCGGCGAACTTCTTGCGCTGAGCTGCGGCGCTTCCCTCTCGAATCGCCTCGTCGACGCAATGCGCCGCATGACTTTTGAGAACTTCCTCCTCAACACGGCGTAAGGCGGCTTTCACGGCCTGAATCTGCGTCATGATGTCAATGCAATAGCGCTCCTCCTCGACCATGCCGATGATTCCCCGGATTTGGCCTTCGACGCGTCGCAATCGCGTAACCACTGATTTCGGTGATGAATCGCGCAATTCTATACCTCCACAGGGTATATTCAGGCATGCGCCGCAGTCGGTCAATGTCTGTCATAGAACGAAATGTCGGCGTTTCTTGCGCCCGGCCCACGGAGGTTGACTC
>JBFXBB010000103.1:0-9340 GCA_050183685.1 Amphiplicatus sp. | reverse complement strand
GCCGAAATCGACGATCAAGGCGCGGTCATGCTGCGCGGCGTGAGGATCGAGCGTCATGCGTCCTTCCGTTCCATAGTCGCGATGAAAAATCCATCGGCGCGAAGGCGCGCCGGGCTGAGGCGGAGCGCGCCTTGCGGCGTCGCGCAAGCCGCGATCGCCAGGCGCCCCTCCTCCGTTACAATGGGCGAGCGTTCATAAGCCTCCAATGCGCGCGTCGCGGCGAATTCCTGATGCATATCGAGAAAGGCGCCAAGCCGGTCCTCATTTTCCTCCAGGAAAACCGAGCAGGTGACATAGACGAGCCGCCCGCCGGGCCGCACAAAGGACGCAGCGTCGGCAAGAACCTTATCCTGCTCCTCCATGCGCAGAGCGAGTTGGGCGGGCGTCAGACGCCATTTCATATCAGGATGGCGCCGCCATACGCCGGAGCCGGTGCAGGGCGCGTCGACAAACACCAAATCCATTTTGCCGCGCAGATCCTCGATCGTCTCCTCGCCGACGGGGCTTTTGACTTGCAAATTGCGCACGCCGGCGCGGCGCGCGCGGTCATAAAGGGGTTTCAAACGCCGCGCGTCGCGGTCATAGGCGTAAAGCTGGCCGGTGTTCTCCATCAGCGCGGCGAGAGCGAGCGTCTTGCCGCCGCCGCCGGCGCAGAAATCGAGGACCTGCGCGCCGGCGACCGCGCCCGCCGCGAGCGCGGCGATCTGGCTGCCGAGATCCTGGACCTCGACCCAGCCCTTGTTGAAGGCGGGGATCACCGTCACCGCCGGCGCGCGCGCGCTCGGGTCGGGCGCGCCGATGCGCGCGGCCGTCGTAAGGAGGGGGATCGACTCGCCGCCCACGGCTCGCAGCGCGGAAAGCGCCTTTTCCGGCGAAGTCTTCAACGTGTTGAGACGCAGATCGACATCCGCGCGCGCCGCGAGCGCGGCGCCTTCCTCGGCGGCCTTGCCGCCGAAAGCGCGCGTCATCATCGGCGTCAACCATTCGGGGAAGTCCCCCGCAACATGCGGCGCAGCGCCGAGCGGCGGCGGCGGCCATGCGTTAAGACGGGCGAGTTCCTCATCGCTCAGCGCGCCGGGCCCGTGCGGCGCCTCGGCGGCGATCTCGACAATCGCGTCGGGCGTCACCTCCCAGGCCCAGCGCAGCGCGCCGAGCGCCGCCGCGCGCGGAGAGGCGTCGCCCATAAACGCGGCGAGCGACCGGCGCCGGCGCAAAACATCGAGGCAAAGGCCCGAAATCCAGGCGCGGTCCTTCGCTCCCGCATAGCGCGCGCCGCGCGCCCAGTCGGCGATCGCGGTCTTCAAGGGGACGCGCCGCGCCTCGAAGTCAGCAAGGATTTCAATGGCGGCCGCAAGCCGTCCGGACAGGCGCATCGATCAAGAGGGGCTTGGATAATTCGGCGCTTCGCGGGTGATCTGAACGTCATGCACATGACTTTCGCGCAGTCCCGCATTGGTGATGCGTACAAAACGCGCGCGCGCTTGCAGCTCGGCGATGGTCGGCGCGCCGACATAGCCCATCGAGGCCCTGACGCCGCCGACAAGCTGGTGCAAGATCGCCGCCGCGGGGCCCTTGAACGGCGTCTGGCCTTCGACGCCCTCGGGGACAAGCTTCATCTGCTCCTTCACCTCGGCCTGGAAATAGCGGTCGGCGCTGCCGCGCGCCATCGCGGTGATCGAGCCCATGCCGCGATAGGATTTGTACGGACGACCTTGATAGAGGAAAACCTCGCCCGGCGCTTCTTGCGTTCCTGCGAGAAGCGAGCCGATCATCACGCAGTCGGCGCCGGCGGCGAGGGCTTTGGCGATGTCGCCCGAATATTTGACGCCGCCATCGGCGATGACGGCGACGCCCGCCTCGCGCCCGGCCCGGGCCGCCTCCATGATCGCGGTCAATTGCGGCACGCCAACGCCGGCGACGATCCGCGTCGTGCAGATCGAGCCGGGGCCGATGCCGACCTTGACGGCGTCGGCGCCGGCGTCCGCAAGCGCTTTCGCCCCGTCATAGGTGGCGATATTGCCGGCGACGACCTGGGTCGCGTTCGACTGCTTCTTGATGCGCAGCACCTGCTCGATGACTTTTTCCGAATGGCCATGCGCGGTGTCGATGACGATGACGTCGCAGCCCGCCGCGACGAGCGCTTCGGCGCGCGCAAAGCCGTCATCGCCGACGGTCGAGGCGGCGGCGACGCGGAGCCGTCCTTCGGCGTCCTTGGCGGCGTTCGGATATTTCTGCGCCTTCTCGATGTCCTTGACGGTGATCAATCCGATGCAGCGATAATCGTCGTCGACGACGATCAGCCGCTCGATGCGATGACGATGGAGAAGCTTCGTCACCTCCTCGCGGCTGGCGCCGGGCCTCACGGTGACGAGGCTCTCTTTCGTCATCAGGCTTGAGATTTTCTGCGCGGGGTCGCTCGCAAAACGCATGTCGCGATTGGTCAGAATACCGACGAGCCGGCCGACGCCATTCCTGTCCGGCTTGTCGACGACCGGAAAGCCGGAGATCTTGCGCTCGTCCATGATCTTCCATGCTTCGGCGAGCGTCGCGTCCGGCGTCAATGTCAGCGGGTTTACGACCATGCCGCTTTCGAAGCGCTTGACGCGGCGGACTTCTTCGGCCTGCTCGCCGAGCGTCAGATTGCGATGGAGAACGCCGATGCCGCCATTCTGCGCCATCGCGATCGCCATCTCCGCTTCGGTCACCGTGTCCATCGCCGCTGACAAGATGGGAATGTTCAACGTAATCTCGCGGGTGAGGCGCGCGCGCGTGTCGACCTCGCCGGGCATCACCGTCGAATGACCAGGCTCCAAGAGAACGTCGTCAAATGTCAGCGCTTCGCGGATTTCCATAAACGACCCTCTTTGTACGGGGTGACGGCGCCCTCATTCAAATCTTCCCGGTATGAAGAACGGCTCGGCCTCCTCGGCGATGTCGCCGCGCCCAATCGCCTCGACCGCGGCGGCCATGCGCCCGCGCCGGCGGAGAATGTCATCGGCGAGAGCGACAATGCGCGTATTCGGAAAGGCGGTCGGCGAGGCGGCGCGGAGCGCCAAGGCTATCGACGCCTCATCCGCCTCCGGATTGTGGAGGCAGGCGGCGATGAAGGCCGTCGCCGTCGAGCGCGAAATCCCCGCCCAGCAATGGACGAGCAAGGGCTCGTCCCGCCGCCACGCCTTCACAAAATCGATCAGGCCGCGCACATGCTCGCCGCTCGGCGCGACATAGCCCGCGATTTCGGCGCGGATATCGTCGACCCGCACCTTGTGATGGCGATCGGCGCCATAGCCGGAAAGGGCCGGAAAAGCGTCCTCCTTCGCGAGGAGGCTGACGATCCGTTCCGGCCGCGCCGAGGCGGCGATCTCATGGACCCTCGCAAGCGACGAGACCCAGATATTCATGCCGCTCTTCCCCTAAATCCGAGAGCGACCACATACATCTCAGCCGAGTCCGCGCGGCTCGCTTTCGGCTTTGCATGGCGGACGGTTTCGAAATTCGTCTTGAGCCGCGCGAGCAGTTCGCCTTCGGCCCCGCCCTGGAAAACCTTCGAGACAAAGGCGCCGCCCGGCGCGAGAACCTCTTCGGCGAAATCGAGCGCGGCCTCGGCGAGCGCGACGATCCGCAAATGATCGGTCGCCTTGTGGCCGGTCGTCGGCGCCGCCATGTCGGACAGGACGAGATCGGCTTGCCCGCCGAGCAGGGCTTTCAGTTTCGCCGGCGCCGCCTCATCGAGGAAATCAAGCGTCAAGAGCGTGGCGCCCGGAATGGCGGGCATGCCGAGATAATCGACGCCGACAAGGCGCGCCGCGCCCGCCTTCGCCGCAACCTGGCACCATCCTCCGGGCGCCGCCCCGAGGTCGACGACGCGCGCGCCCTTCTTTAGGAGCCCGAATTTCTCGTCGAGTTCGACCAGCTTGTAAGCCGCGCGCGAGCGGTAGCCTTCCGCTTTCGCCCGGGCGACGTAAGGGTCGTTCAGTTGCCGTTGCAGCCAGAGCGTCGAGGACAGCTTGCGCTGGCGCGCCGTCTTGACGGTCACCGCAAGCTCGCGCGCGCCGCCGCTCGCCGATTTTCCAGGAAGGGCCTTCAAACCGCGCTTTTCGGGCTCCTTGCCGAGGGCGGTCTTCGCAATATCGACTTTCGGCCGCATTTTGGGCCGCTTTTTCGGTTCTGATGCCCGCTGGGAGATGGATTTCCGCCGCTCCATAGCGCGCTATAGCAGAGGCTCGTCGAGTCGTGAAGGGCGCTGCGGCAGGGCGCGGAACCTTTTCCCCAAAGGCCATGTTCCCCTTCCGGACGGGGGCAAAGGATTCAATCGCCATGTCGCTTGCCGCCCATCTCATCAACGACGCCGCTTCAAGAGCCGCGCACGAAAGCTTCTACCGACTGAATGTGACGGAATGGACAGCCTCAAAGCTCGTTCCCGTCGCCGTCTCGCTCATCCTTCACGGCCTGCGGCGCCGATCGCGGACCGTGCTCGGGGCGGCGGCGCTTTCCTTCACGCTGCGCCGCTATAATGAGGACGTGTTTATCCGTGAACGCCGCTTGGGCGACGCCGACATGCGCGCGCGCGGCGATTGGCTTATCGACCGCAGCCTCGGCCGGCATCGCGAGCGGGCCGTGCGGGTCATTTCCGACCTCGCTCTCATCGATCCGGACAAGGCGGCGATGATTCTCGCCATGACGGCCGCCGGCATCGTGTCGGCCTTGTCGAAGACGCGGCGCGCGCTTCGCCTCGGCGTTCTTGAAATGCAGGGCGTCGTCAAATCCGAAGCCGAGGGCGTCGACAACGCCGATCCCGACCTCGTTCGGGAGATTCGCGCCTGGGTGTTCGCGCCGCCCTTTTATGTGCGCGTGTGGCGGAGCGCGATTGCGTTCCTGCGCCCGCAGGCGGGTCCGGAAATGGCGCTCGCCGATTAGGCGCGCTCAGCGGCGCCGGCGACGCGCCAGGCGCGCCTCGTCCATCAAATCCGCCAACATGCCTTCGCGGAGGCCCCGGTCGCCGACGCGGATGCGTCCGACCGGCCATTCGCGCAGCAGCGCTTCGAGAATGGCGCAGCCGCAGACGACGAGATCGGCCCGCTCGATGCCGATGCATGGCTCCGAGGCGCGCGCGGCGAAGTCCATCGCGACAAGCCGCGCCGTCACCGCGCGCGCCTCTTCACGGGTGAGCCACAGCCCGTCGACGAGATCGCGCCGATAGCGCGGCAAATCGAGATGGACGCCGGCGATCGACGTCACCGTGCCCGAGGTGCCGACGAAATGCGCGCCCTCGCGCGCGAACGCCTCGCGCAAATTCGCCGGGTCGCCGATGGCGCGGATTTCTTCGCGGATGCTCTCGACGATCTTTTCATAGACCTCCGGGGGCGCCGCCCGCCCGCCCCAGCGCTCCGAGAGATTGACGACGCCGACCGGCATCGAATGCCAGGCGATGACCGCCGGCGCGGCGTCCTCGCCGGGCGCGATCCAGGAAATTTCCGTCGACCCGCCGCCTATGTCGAAAATGAGTCCGGCCGGGGCGCCCGGTTCAAAAAGCTCGGCGCAGCCCTTGAAGGCGAGGCGCGCCTCCTCGGCGGTCGTGATGGTTTCGAAGGCGAGCCCGGTCTCGTCCCTGACGCGGGCGAGAAATTCGGCGCCGTTCGAGGCCCCGCGGCAAGCTTGCGTCGCCACGCAGCGAAGCCGCGTGACGCGCCGCCGTTCGATCTTCTCGGCGCAGACCTTCAGCGCTTCGAGCGCGCGCGCCATCGCCGGCTCGCAGAGCGCGCCGCTCCGCGTCATGCCTTCGCCGAGCCGGACAATGCGCGAAAAGGCGTCGACAATCCGGAATTTCCGCCCGCGCGGGGCGGCGATCAGAAGCCGGCAATTATTCGTGCCAAGATCAAGCGCGGCCAGGCGCTCCGGCGGCGCATTCGTCCGGGACGAGGATGACGGCGCCTTCGCCGCCATTTGCGCCGGCGCCGTCTGCGCCGCGTTTCGCCGACGCCGCGGCCCCCGCCGCCGGCGCTTGCCTTCGCTCGTCACGTTGCGTCCTCGCTGTCGGGCCCGGCTCGCGCGGCCACGAAAGCGCAGACCCTAACCGAGGCGCAGCGCGCGCCGCAATCGCGCCGCGCCGCCAAATCTCGTTAAAAAAAACTCACAAAACCGCAGGTCCGCGCGGCCGAACCATGCGCCGCGCGCGCCGGAGCGTCCAAAAACGCCAGGCGCACGCCCGCCGCTGCGATGACGGCGAAGATCGCGGCGCCAAGAAGGCTCGCCGCCAGCCTTGACGGCGTCCTGGCTTTCTTCGACCTCGCCGCCTGTCGCCGATCGACCGCCATCGATTCAAAGACCGCCTTCGAGATCGCGGAACTGACGACGAAGACCGTATTCGCTCGACGTCACGGCGTATTCCATTTGCGCGATCCGCGCGTCGAGCGCGCGAAAGCGGTGCTTCAATTCGGAAAAGGTCGCCCGCGGACGAACCGAAAAGGTTCGCCAGAAGCGCTCTTCCTCCTGCGTCTCATAAAGAGGCGCCTCATTCCGGTTCGGCTTCATCACGATCGCAAGAACAATATAGCCGACGATCGCCAGAGGCGACGTCGCCGGAACAAAAGCGGCGAGGACCCATCCGATCCTGAGCCATTTCACGCTCCATCCGAAATAATCGGCGAGCCCTGCGCAAACCCCCGCGATCTTGCCGCGCCGGACGTCGCGCTGGAGGCGATGGCGGTTCGGCCCCGGCCCCGGCTCGCCCGCGTGATAGGCGTAGCCCTCGCGATCGCGGAAATGATGACCTCGCCAGCGGCGACAATGTTCACGCATGGGGACGATCCTCATAATCCTTGCGCCAGGTCGGCGCTTCCTTGTCGAGGATCGTCTCCAACGCCTCGACGCGGCGTTCGAGGCGCTGCGCCGTTTTCCACAAATCGTCGACAAGGCGCTCGTCATCCGGCGAAATCGACTTCGCTTTTCGCCATTCGGTCATGTAATGCATCACCGTCGCCGGCAGCGCCACGAACATGATCGCAACGACGGCGACAATTCCAAACCACTCGTTCATGGCCTTCCCTTTTCTTGCGACCTTAGGCTTTGCCGGCGCGCTCGGCGACGCGTTTCTTCAGCGCCTCGAACTCGGCGTTGACCTCGTCCTCGGCGGCGAGCTCCTTGAACTCCTCCTCAAGCGATTTCGGCCGGCCGAGAACATAGCTCTCCGCCTCGGCCTCAAGCGCGTCGATGCGGCGTTCATAGCGCTCATAGCGCGCAAGCGCGTCGTCGATGCGGCCGTCATAGACATGGGCGTTCACGCGCACCCGGTCCGAGGCGGCGTTGCGGCGAATTTCCAGCGACCGTTGCTTTGCCTTGGCTTCCTTGAGTTTCGCCTGCAATTTGCCGAGATCGTCATTCGCCTTGTCGAGGCTCTTGTCGATCGCGTCGAATTCTTTCTCGAACAGCGCGACCATCTCTTTCGCCTTCTGCTTTGCCGCGATCGCGCCTTTCGCAAGATCGTCGCGGCCCTTGGCGATGGCGAGTTCGGCTTTCGCTTCCCATTCATGCGCCCGCGCGGCGAATTCGGCCTTCTTGCGCTCGACCTCTTTCTTGTCGGCGATCGCGCGCGCGGCGCGCGAGCGGACTTCGACAAGCGTGTCCTCCATCTCCTGAATGATGAGACGGACGATCTTTTCCGGATCCTCGGCCTTGTCGAGCATGGCGTTGAGATTGGAGTTGATGATGTCGCTCAGCCGCGAAAAAACGCCCATGACCCTTCTCCTTAAAAAATGACGCCGCCAAGGATGAAACCAATGAGGAAGGCGCCCCAGGCAAAGCCCGCCCGCCCGCGGCAGGCGCGCCGGAAACGCGTCTCAAGGTCGAGATCGCGATCGTCATAGCGGTAGTAACTCATTTCCTGTCTCTCCTGGGTTTCGCGCTTCGCGCCGTTAACCGTCCCCATGCGAGCGCCGTGCCAAACTCGTCAAAAATACATATCTTATTGATTTATAAGAGATATTTCCAATAAACCTTGAAGGTAAAACGGAAAAATAGGCGAATATTGCCTGCTTTTCCGGTTTATTTACCGATGATTATCGGTATAATTTACCGATGCAGGACCGAGAAATTCCCGAGCTTATCGGTCGGGCGCCGGCCTTTCTCGACGCCCTCGCGCATGCCTCAAGCGCGGCGGGCCTCGACCGGCCGCTTCTCGTCACGGGCGAGCGCGGGTCGGGCAAGGAGCTTCTGGCCGGCCGCATTCATTTTCTCTCGCCGCGCTGGGACGGACCGCTCGTCAAGGTGAACTGCGCGGCGCTTTCCGAAGAGCTCCTCGAAAGCGAGCTCTTCGGCCATGAGGCGGGCGCGTTCACCGGCGCGCAAAAGCGCCATGTCGGCCGCTTTGAGCGCGCCGAAGGCGGCACGCTCTTTCTCGACGAGATCGCCTCGGCGAGCGGGCGCGTCCAGGAAAAGCTTCTCCGCGTCATCGAATATGGCGAATTCGAGCGGCTCGGCGGCGAGGCGACCCTGAGCGCCGATGTCCGCGTCATCGCGGCGGCGAATGTCGACCTGCCGGCGCGGGCCGAGGCCGGAACATTCCGCGCGGATCTTCTCGACCGCCTCGCCTTCGACGTCATCGCCGCGCCGCCGCTTCGCGCGCGCAAGGAGGACATCCCCCTCCTCGCCGCGCATTTTGCGAGCGGCCTCGCGCGAGAAACAGGCGCGCCCTATGAAGGCTTCACGGCCGAGGCGGTCGCGGCCTTCCTCGCGCATGACTGGCCCGGCAATGTCCGTGAGCTGAAGAATGCGGCGGAGCGCTCCTTTTATCGCTGGATCGCGGCGGGCGAGACGGGCCCGGTCGGCGCGGCGGTCCTCGACGCGTTCGGGATTGGGGACTGGGGACTGGATATTCGGACGACAGGACGATCCGCCGCGCCTCTATCCCGCGGCCCCAATCCTAAGTCCCGCCCCTTCGACCTGCGCGCCGCGCTCGACGCCGTCGAGCGCGGCTGGGTCGAGGAGGCGCTCGCCGCCGCGGGCGGCAGCCAGACAAGGGCCGCGCGCGCCTTGAGCCTCACTTACGATCAAATGCGCGGCCTTGTGAGAAAGCATGGGCTTGCGCCGCATCGTTCCGACAGGGCGTAGCGTTTAGAGAGGACCGCATATTGTCGCCTTTCTACGCATTCCGCGCCAAGCGCTCGATCGCCGGCGCGGGACGACTGAGTTTGCGCAATCGCGCAAGACAGCCAAAAAACCTCCGCCGTTCGCCTGAACGCGAGAGCTTAAAAAAAGAGAGGCGGCGCGGCCCCGTCGGCGAAGCCGACACCTTCGTCCCGCGCCGCCGAACGAAGAGAGGCGGCGCGGGACGGCCGACCCTGTC
>JBFXBB010000102.1:0-9357 GCA_050183685.1 Amphiplicatus sp. | reverse complement strand
CAATCCCTCGATAAAGAGCCAGGCCGCAAGCGCGCCGAAGAATATTTCCGGCCCGAATATGTAAACCTCAAGCGCGAGTCCGACAAAGAAGGCCGATGTCGCGACAAACGCCGCCGCGGCGAAGCCGGCGCCCGCGCCGAGACAGCGCCGCGCATAGATATAAGTGATCGCGACAAGGCCCGCCGCATAAAGAATATTCGGCAAAATCGCGGTGAATTCGCTCGCGCCGAAAAACCGAAATCCCGCCGCCATCGGCAAGACAAAGAGATGGCGCAGCGCCCAGTGCGTCTCGCCAAGCACCGGCCCGTTCTCGCTCCAGGCAAGCGCTGCATTGACATAGGCGATGCCGTCATGCGGTCCGAGGCCGCTCCAAAAGCAGACAACGGCGATTGCGAATAAAGCGGCGACCGCCGCGCCCGGCGCCGCCCCTGTCATGCGAGCGATACAGCGCGCGCCCGGATTGCGGGCCGGGCGGCGAACAGCCGTTCGACGAAGCCGCCAATGTCCCTGATATGCGCAACGTCCGATAAATCGGCGGCGTGCGGGCCTTTGACGATCATGAACGCCTCGCCCGTGTGATTGCCGCCGCGGCCGGTCGTCAGGCGCTCGGTGATTTCGCCGATATCGGGCGAGACGATTTTCTCGACCGGCGCGGCCGGCGCCCATTCCAGCATGAAGTCGGGAAGATAGGACCGCCGCGGCCCCGGCCAGCGATCGTCGACATCATGCACGGCCTTGATGAGCGGCGCGCCCGTCTCGGCGACCCTGACCGCGAGGAGGCGCGCGCGCAGCCAGTGCTTATATTGACGCAATTCCTCGCTTCCAGGCTCGAAATACCCTTGGGCTTCGCGTCCCTTGATATTGAGGCGGATATAGCCCTCTCCGCCTGAGACGAGATGCAAGGCGGGCGTTTTTCGCCAATCGCGTCCGGCGACGACGCCGCGATTGACGACCCAGTCCTGCACCTCTTCGCCGAGAAATTTGGCGAGCGCATATTGCGCGCTATAGGGAACAGTCTTTCTCAAGACCGAAACGACGTCGTCGCCCGCTCCTTGAGGCTTCACGGCAACGCCCCGCTCCTTGAGATAAAGCGCGTTCAGCCGCGAGACGAGTTGCGGCAGAAAGTGATTTTGCGCGCGGTTCGCCGCCATGCCGTGCAGCGCGCAAAGGATGACGGTCGCGCCTTTCGCCGAAACCTTCTCGAAAATGCAGCCGAGCTGGTGGTCGAGTTCCTTATAGACTTCAAGAAGCGCGTCCCTATCGACCTCGGAGGCGAACGCCCCCTCTGTCGGCCAAAGATTGTGGCCGCCGCGATGGGCTTCGAAAAAGCCCGCCAGGAAGAAGCGCCAGTCCGGCTTTTTCTCCATCAGCCAGAAGAGCGCTTCCGTCTTGAGGCGGAGCGAATGGATGAGCTGGTCGCGAAGCTTGGCCGACTGGACCCGCGTCTTCGGCACGGGCACCTCCGGGCCGATCGGGCGCCGGCCGAAGCGGCGCTGAATCTCGACCATGAGCGTGGGATCGGACGCGCGAACGGCGCCGGTCTCCTGCCCCGACCAGTTCGATATCTGAAGGCAGGGCGCGGCCTCGTCATGCAGGGAAAAACTCGCATCGAGCGCGACGGTCTCGACGCCCGCGCGCTGCAAGCGGTGCCAGAAGGGCTCGATATGGAAGCGCCGCGACCAATGGGGATCGGCGACGCGCCGGAACCGCATCGCGGCGGCGTCCCATTGGAAAGGATGATATTGGCCATGCTCGCCGGGATCGGCGCCGGTCATGAAGGTCGGCCACATGGACGCGCTCATCAGGACGGCGGGCGACTGCAAAGGCGCGAAGGCGCCCCGTTCGAGCATCACTCTTAATGTCGGCAATTGATCGAGATGGGCGCGCGCGAAGGGCAGGCTAAACGCGTCGACACAGGCGAGAAACGCCTTTGGGCCGCAACCGAAACTTGTCTTCTCCCCGTCCATAGGCCCCGCTTCAGCCAGACGCGTTCGTCCCCATTCGGGGGCTACAGCATCGGATGATATATCCGAATCGGCGTTTCGCCGCCTATCCTTCGTGACGCGGGCCTTCGGCCCGCTCCTCAGGATGAGGCCCTGCCTGTGGCGACAAGGCACAGCCTCGTCGCACAGCCTCGTCGCACAGCCTCATCCTGAGGAGCGCCCCGCGAGGGGCGCGTCACGAAGGATGGGCCGCGCGTTCTGATTCAACACAATCGCCGGCTGCTCCAGCAGGGCTTATACCATAACCCGGCGGGCGACCCGTCAAAGGATGTTGCTTGGCTTTTTTCTTGCTCTACCGTCCCTGTCGCATGATCCGGGCGGCCCAATGACATTGGCGGGAAACGGTTTTGGGGAACGCTGAAATCCCTGGCGAACGGAACGCGAAGATGAATGACGTCGCTATTGTCGGGGCCGGCCCGGCCGGCCTCACCGCCGCTTATATTCTCGCCAAGAACGGCCGGCGCCCGATCGTCTTTGAAGCCTCGGACAAGGTCGGCGGGATCGCCCGCACCGAGATCTATAAAGGCTTTCGCTTCGATATTGGCGGCCACCGTTTCTTCACGAAGGTCCCGGAGGTAGAGGCCCTGTGGCGCGAGATCTGCGGGGACGACCTCCTCACCCGCAGCCGCCAAAGCCGCATCTATTACCGCGGCAAGTTCTATTCCTATCCCTTAAAGCTCTTCAACGCGCTCATCAATATGGGGCCGATCGAGGCGACCCATATCATGCTGAGCTATGTGAAACGCCGCCTCAAGCCCGTTCCAGTCGAGGAAAATTTCGAGCAATGGGTGACGAACCGCTTCGGCGGACGGCTCTATTGGCATTTCTTCAAAACCTACACGGAAAAGGTCTGGGGCATTCCGTGTACGGAAATAAGAGCCGATTGGGCGGCGCAGCGGATTCGCAATCTCTCGCTGGTCAAGGCGGTATGGAACGCCGTCTCCGGCGCCAATGACACGGCGAGTCTCATCGAGAAATTCAACTATCCCCGGCTCGGCCCCGGCATGATGTGGGAGAAATGCCGCGACCTGATCCAGGAAAAAGGCGGCGAGGTCAAAATGCGGCGCGGCGTCACGCGCGTCTTTCGCGACGCAAACCGCGTCGTCGGCATAGAGGCCGCGAATTTCGACGGCGCGCCGATGGAGGCCGAGCGCATCGCGGCCGATCATTATGTGTCGACGATGGCGCTCGCCGATCTCGTCGCCGCCTTCGAGCCGGCGCCGCCGGCGAAGGTCGTCGAGGCGGCGCGCCGCCTTCGCTATCGCGACTTCCTCATCGTCACGCTCATTCTCGATCATCCGGACCCTTTCCCGGACAATTGGATATATATTCACAGTCCCGATGTCGGCGTCGGGCGCATTCAGAATTTCCGCGCTTGGTCGGAGGAGATGGTCCCCGATCCGAGCAAAGCGAGCATCGGCATGGAATATTTCTGCCATGAAGGCGACGGCCTGTGGACGATGTCGAACGAGGCGCTGCTTTACAAGGCGGCGGGCGAGCTCGAAAAGCTCGGCCTTGCACGGCGCGCCGACGTCGTCGACGGCGCCGTCATTCGCCAACCGAAAGCCTATCCCGTCTATGACGGCGGCTATCGCGAGGCGCTCGGCGTGATCGAGGCCTGGACCCGCGGTCTTGAAAACTTCCAGACCGTCGGCCGCAATGGCCTCCACCGCTACAACAATCAGGACCATTCGATGCTCGCCGCCATGCTCGCGGCGCGCAACATCCTCGGCGAGAACCATGACCTCTGGAGCATCAATGTCGAACGCTCCTATCAGGAGGAGTTCACACTCGCCGAAAAGCAACGCCGGTCCGCAGCATGAGCGCGAAACGGCTCGCCGTCATCATCCCCGCCTATAATGCGGAAGAAACCTTGCGTGCGTGCCTTGAGGCGCTCGCCGTTTCGACGCGCCGGCCGGACGAGATCGTTCTTTTCAATGACGGCTCGACGGACGGGACCGAGGCGATCGCGAAAGAATTCGGCTTTGTCCCTTCCTGCGAAGACCAAACGCCCGCTTTGCGGGGACGCGTGTTGAAACGCCTCCTGACTAATCGCGGCGCGCCGAAGGGACCGGCCCACGCCCGCAACGCGGCGGCGGACGCGGCCGACGCCGACATCCTCGTCTTCGTCGACGCCGATGTCGCGATCGAGCCTCAGGCGATCGCCGTGCTCGAAGCCACGCTGATGAGCGGCCCGTCGATCTTCGCGGCCTTCGGCTCCTATAACCGCGCGCCACGGGCGCGCCGCCTTGCGGCGCTCTATGTCAATCTCCGGCATCACTCTATTCATCAGGAGGGCGCGGAGGAGGCCGCGACCTTCTGGACCGGCCTTGGCGCCGTCAAGACCTCGGTTTTCGACGGGGTCGGCGGGTTCGACGAGCGCCGCGCGACGTCGATGGAAGACATCGAACTCGGCGCCCGCCTCATCGCGGCCGGCGGACGGGTCCGCCTCGCAAAGGGCGCGCAAGGCGCGCATTTGAAAGACTGGACGCTGGCCCAGCTCTGGAAGACGGATATTTTTGGCCGCGCCATCCCCTGGGCGCGCCTCATCGCGTCAGGCCAGAGCGACGCCCGGCAATTGAACGCAGGGCCCCGCGAGCGGCTCTCCGCCATCCTCGCGCATCTTGTCTGGATGCTGACGATCGCCGGCTTCCTGACCCCTTTGCCGAGCGCGGCCGCGCTCGGCGCGCTCGCCGCCTGGCTCTGGCTCAATCGAAAGCTCCTCGCGCTTTTCTTCAAGGTCGGCGGCGCACGGCTTCTCGTCGTCGGCGCGATGCTGCACTTTCTCTATCATCTTTATGCGAGCGCCATCTTCGGCACCATGCTCGTCGCGTCCCCGGCGGGCGCGCGGACTATCGCTTCAGGCGGGAGATCTTCGAGCCTTCAAGCGAAAGATTGTACATAAGGCCCTTATTGTTGAAGATGAAGGCGACGATCGGCTGATTGAGGCTCGTTGAATCGACCGCGCCGCCCGCGCCGAGCGTGATGACGGCGACCGAGCCGTCGACGCCGATCTCCCAGCCGTCGCTGTTGCGGAATTTGTCGAGCGCCTTCTGATCGAGAAAGACGAGGATTTGCGTCCTCGCCTGGGCGCCGAGTTGAAAGCCGATCGAGGCGGCCGCCGTTGAATAATAGCCCGCCGTTCGCCCGCCGACGAGGAGCGCGCCTTCGCCATATTCGCCGCCGATGCCGATGCCGGCCTTCTTCACCGAGGGGAAGACGAGAACCCCGACCGCGCGTTTCAAAACGCCGTCGGCGCCGTGGATCTCCTCCTTGAATTTCGACATCGCATTGCCGACGCGGCGGTCGATCGTTTCTTTTGAGGCGGCCTCGGCCGCGCCGGCGAAGACAAGCGCCGCGAGAAGGATTGGAATCGCCTTGGCGAAGGACATGACGGTTATCTCCGTTGATGCGTTTTGGATCATCCCACGATTTCGGCCTATCACGCAACGCGCCTGCGTTCCGTTTACGGATGACAAAAAAACAGTCCCGATTCATTACCAATCGTAAAGGATGGCGATCCCGACAGGATTTGAACCTGTGACCTCCAGCTTCGGAGGCTGGCGCTCTATCCAACTGAGCTACGGGATCGGGCGGCGCTTTAATCGGTCGAGCCGGAAGCGGTTGTTTACGCGAAAGGGGGCCCAGCCGCAACCGGCCCTTCCGCCCGATTTTCGCCGTTCTTCTCGGTTAGAGAAGTCCCGTTAATCGCCGCACGATCTAGTCGAGGCCGCGCAAAGGCTGATAGTCTCGGCAAGAGCGCGGGGCCAAGGAGTCGGATTGATGACGCTAGGACAGCACAATGGCGCGCGTTTCGGCGCCCTTATGCCCGTGTTGGCGATCGCTCTCCTCGCCGCGCCCGCCGCGGCGCTGGCGCCGGAAGCCTCGCCGGCGGCGCGCGCGCATCCGCCGGTCTGGCGCCTCGCCGACGAAGACAGCGAAATTTTTATCGTCGGCACGTTTCATATTCTCCCGCCGGGACTCGACTGGCGCTCGGACGCGCTTGCGAAGGCCGCCGACCGCGCGGAGACCTACTGGTTCGAGGCCGAAGTCGATACGAACGAAGCGCGGCAAAAGACGCTTGAGGTCATGACGCGCGAAGGCTTCAACAAGCCGGGCGTCACGCTCGCCAATATTCTGGGACCTGACGATGCGGCGCGGCTCAAGACCGTCGCCGCCGATGTCGGCCTGCCGATGAATGTCATCGATCCGATGCGTCCCTGGCAGGCCTTTCTCGCGATCAGCGTGCAATTCATCGTCTCGGAAGGCTTCGACCCCGATTCAGGCGTCGAGACGGTGCTTTTGAAGGAAGCGCGGGCGCGCGGGCGTTCGCTGCGCTATTTCGAATCGGTCGAAGAGCAGCTCGCGCTTTTCACGACCCTGCCGCCGGAGACCGAAAAGCAGCTCCTTGTCGTCACCTTGCGCGATTGGGAAAAGCAAAAGGCCGATTTCGACACGCTTTTTGCGGCCTGGCGCGACGGCGATGTCGAGACGATCGACCGGCTGATGAACGAAGCGATGCGCGACGAGGCGCCGGCGGTCTATGACAAGCTCGTTATCGAGCGCAATCAATCCTGGGCGGAGGAAATCGCCAAAGCGATGGCGGGATCGGGGCGCATTCTCGTCGCAGTCGGCGCCGGCCATCTTGTCGGCGAGCAGTCGGTGCCGGCGCTGCTTGAGGCGAAGGGGTTCGCCGTCGAGCGCGTTCGGGAATAGCCGGCGCCGGTCCGTCGCCGCCGCGCTAGCCTTCCTTCGCCCGCCGCTTCCTTAGATGCGGCTCCAGCTCTTTCTTCCGTAGGCGGATCGATTTCGGCGTCACCTCCACGAGTTCGTCATCGGCGATATAGGCGATCGCCTGTTCGAGCGAGAGGAGGCGCGGCGGCGTCAAGCGCACGGCCTCGTCCTTGCCCGCCGCGCGGATATTGGTCAGCTTCTTTTCCTTCAGGGGATTGACGTCGAGATCGTCGTCCTTGGCGTTCTCGCCGATGATCATGCCTTTATAAACGGCCTCGCCCGGCGCGATGAAAAGAACGCCCCGCTCCTCGATATACCAGAGCGCATAAGTGACGGCCGCGCCATTGTCTGTCGAAATGAGGACGCCGTTGCGCCGCCCTTCGATCGCGCCCCGATGCGGCGCGTAATGCAGAAAAGAACGGTTGACGACGCCCGTCCCGCGCGTGTCGGTCAAAAACTCGCCATGATAGCCGATGAGCGCGCGCGCCGGCGCGTTCATCACGAGGCGCGTCTTGCCGCCGCCCGAGGGACGCATGTCGATGAGCTCGGCTTTCCGCGCCGACAGCTTCTCGATGACGACGCCGGAGAACTCTTCGTCGACGTCGATGACGACCTCCTCGATCGGCTCAAGAACGGCGCCCGTCTCGTCCTTGCGCGTGACGACCCGCGGCCGCGACACGGCGAGCTCGAAGCCTTCGCGGCGCATATTCTCGATAAGGACGCCGAGCTGCAATTCGCCGCGGCCCGCGATCTCCATGCCCTCCCCGCTCGGCGAATCGGTCACGCGGATCGCGACATCGCCTTCGGCCTGGCGCAGGAGCCTTTCGCGGATGACGCGGCTTTGCACCTTGTCGCCCTCGCGCCCGGCGAGCGGGGAATCATTGGCTGAAATCGTGATCGCGAGCGTCGGCGGATCGATCGGCTGGGCGGACAAGGGCTCGCTCGCGGCGAGGTCGCACAATGTGTCGGCGACGGAGGCGCGCTGAAAGCCCGCAATCGCGACGATGTCGCCGGGAAAGGCCTCCTCGACGGGCTGGCGCTTCAGACCGCGAAAAGCGAGAACCTTCGAGACGCGCGCGCGCTCGATCTCCCTGCCGTCATGGTGGAGCGCCTTCATCGTCGCGCCGGGGCGCGCGACGCCCGAGGAGATCCGTCCCGTGAGGATGCGGCCGAGATAGGGATCGGCTTCGAGCGTCGTCGCGAGCATGCGAAAGGGCGCGGCGCCCGCGTCGGCCGCAAGCCGGGGCGGCGGCGTATGCGCGACGACCGTTTCGAAAAGCGGGGTCAGATCCTGCCGCGCCCCGTCGAGCGCATGCGCCGCCCAACCGTCGCGGCCGGACGCGTAAAGAACGGGAAAGTCGAGCTGCGCGTCATTGGCGCCGAGCGCGGCGAAAAGATCGAAGGCCGCATTGAGCGCCGCGTCAGGCTCGGCGCTCGCCCGGTCGACCTTGTTCAGGACGACGATCGGGCGAAGCCCCAGCGCCAGGGCTTTCGACAGGACGAATTTCGTCTGCGGCATCGGGCCTTCGGCGGCGTCGATGAGCAGGAGGCAGCCATCGACCATCGAGAGAATCCGCTCGACCTCCCCGCCGAAATCGGCATGGCCCGGCGTGTCGACGATGTTGATCCTGATCGGCCTCTCGCCGCGCTCCCACAAAACCGAGGTGCATTTCGCGAGAATGGTGATGCCGCGCTCGCGCTCGATGTCGTTCGAATCCATCGCGCGCTCGGCCATCTCCGCGCCGGCGCGCACGGCGCCCGACTGCCGCAGCATCTCGTCGACAAGCGTCGTCTTGCCATGATCGACATGGGCGATGATCGCGATATTGCGCAGCGGCGGGGACATCGAAACTCGGGGAACAGGCGACGCGCCCGCCTCTGCGCTGTTTTTGTGCGCTGCGCAAGGGGCCCCTCGACACCGTCCCAAAAACGAAACGCCCCCATCGGGGGGAAGCGTTTCTCCCCGCGGCCATCCTTCGCAACGCGCCTTCGGCGCTCCTCAGGATGAGGCTTTACCCCATTGCAACAAGGCACCACCTCATCCTGAGGAGCGGCCCCTTAAGGGCCGCGTCACGAAGGATGGCCGCGGGGGAACGCCGGCGCAAGCGCGCCGTTCGAGGGCCCGTGCGGCGAGATCAGACGCGGGAGACGTGACGGATGTCTTCCTCAAAGGCGACGGCTTTGCCGTCGAGGAAAATCACCGTGTAGGGCAAGTAGCCGCCGGAGCGCCCGCTTGGCGTGCGCGCCTTCACCCGGACATCGACCGCCCAGCAGGCGACGTCGCGCCGGCCGGCGATATCGGCATAGACCCGGTAGGGCGCGCCGACGAATTCGATGCGGGCGTTTCTCGGATCGACGAGCCGCTCGCTGATATAGGCCTCGGCCGTCGACTCATAATTGACCGGCGCCGGACCGAAATCGGCGGCGGCGGCGTAAGCGGAAAGGGCGATGGCGGCGGCGACGCCGGCAATCACTTTTTTCATTTCGCGGTCCTTTCTGCGGTCGGATGAGACATCCGTTTGTGACAGCACTGTTATTGAACTGTCATCATTTTGTCATGATTGAACCGCGCGTCAAGGGAAAAGCGCAAAAAATGCGCCCAAAAAGCGCATTTTTTGCG
>JBFXBB010000101.1:0-9375 GCA_050183685.1 Amphiplicatus sp. | reverse complement strand
GGGGAAAACCGTCGTCGAGACGTTCGACGCGGAGTTTCGGGTCCTCGCGCAAGAGGAGGTCGAGGCCTGTTTCGCCGACAAGGCGAACAAGGTCGACGACGTCATCAAGCGAGTCCTCGTCGGCTGGCGCGGCGTCGTCGCCGACAAAGAGCCGGTCGCGTTCTCCGAGGGCAATCTCGCCGATCTTCTGCGGGTCGTCGGTATGCGGGCCTTCATTCTCAAGGCCTGGATCGAGAGCGTCACGGGCGGAGCGAAACGAAAAAACTAGCCGACGCGGTCGCCTTTTGGGCGCAAGGCGCGACCGCGTCGACGACGGACAACTCTGAGGCGCTCGAGGACGCAAGGCTCCTAGGTCTCCCGCAAGAGGCGATCGACGAGCTCCAACGGCAAGAGGTCAAGGAACCGGAGGTTTTCGATCTATGGGAGGAAAACGACCCGCCGCTCCGTTGGTTCTTTGCCCTGTCTACGCAATGGCGGGTTTCGCCGTTGGGCGAGCCGATCGGCCTCGACTATCCGGCGGCGGAGTCTGTCGGCCGGATGATGGGGCTCGACGTCGCGGCTCTATTCGGCGAGCTCCGGCACGCCGAGCGCGCGGCGCTCAAGTATTGGCGCGAGCATCGTCCGAAACCGCCCCGGCGGCCGCGGAGGCGTAGGTAAATGGCGCTCGACGTCCGCTCTCGCTATCTGATCGACGCCAAGGTCTCGGGGCAATCCGGACTCGATAGCTTCGGCCGGTCGCTAAAGAACGTCTCGAAAGAGGGCTCGGGCGCGTCGACGGCGCTAAAGAGCACGGCGTCGACGATCGCGGAGATCGCGGCCGGCGCGGGACTCGCGATCGGGATCTCCGAAGCGACCGCGGCGCTCGTCAGTTTGGGCCGTGACAGTATCTCCGCGAGCTTGAACCTCGAGCGCCTCGGCGTGCAACTCAAGTTCGCGACCGGCTCGGCCGCCGGCGCGGCCGACGCTTACCGCTATCTCCGAGAGCTCTCGAATGACCTCGGCCTCGACTTTGACGCGACCTCGAGAGCCTTCGCCAAATTTGCCGCGGCCGCCCGTGGGACGGCGCTGGAAGGCGAGGAGACCCGGCGCATATTCGAGGCCGTCGCGCAAGCCGCGGCCGTCATGCAGCTTTCGGCGGCCGATACCGAGGGCGTTTTCCTCGCGCTCTCCCAAATGCTCTCGAAAGGCAAGGTTAGCGCCGAGGAGCTCCGCGGGCAGCTAGGCGAACGATTGCCGGGCGCGTTCAAGATCGCGGCCGACGCGATCGGCGTATCGACCGCGGAGCTCGATAAGATGCTCCAATCGGGCGAGGTCCTCTCCGAGGATTTCCTCCCGAAATTCGGCCGGCAGATGCGCGACGTTTTCTCCGGCGACGTCGCGGAGTCCTCCGATACGGCCTCGGCCTCGATCAATCGCCTCTCTAACGAGTGGGAAAAGCTCAAGTCGGGTCTCGCCAATACCGAGTTTGTCAAAGCGGCCGCCGACGTTCTCCGTCAAATGGCGGTTGGCGCGCAAGCGGCCCTCGGCCTCGATCCGCTCCTCGCGAAGCAACTCGAGCTCAAGGAAGCGAACGAGGAGCTCGCCGACGCTCAGAGGGACTATCTCGCCGCGGTCCGCGAGGCGGAGTCGACTCAATTCCCGTCGCCGCAACAGATCGCCGAGGTCGAGGCGCAAAGCGACCGAGTCATCGCTCAATCGCGCGCGGTCGCCGCCCTGACGGCGGCCTATAACGAGCTCGCTGGCGTGCAGACCGGACCGCAGCGATCGACGTCCGACGTCCGCGAGCTCGAGGGCCGAGGCAAGCAACGGCTCGCGGCACTCCGCGGCGAATATGCCGCATTCCTCGACGACTTCGCGACCAAGAGCGAGAAGGCGGCGAAAGAGATCGAGGCTTTCCGCGCCAAGTTTGAGGGCGCTCTAAAGCCGGAGGAGCTCGCCGAGGGGATCGCGCGCATCCGGGACAAATACAAGGAAACGGCGACGGTTAAGCGGGACGCCGACGCCGACGCGCTCGAGGCGGCGGAGCGCCAGATCAACACGGCCCGCGATCTTACCAACATCGAACAAACCCGTTTCGAGATCGAGCGCGGCCGATACGCGACGCTCAAGCCGGAGACCCAGGCGAGGCTATTGCAGCTTGCCGAGGAGCTCGACCTCGTCGAGTCCATCAAAGAGAACAACGAGGAGCTCGCGCGGATCGAGGCCGACGAGGCGCGAGAGCGCGCGCGGGCCGCGGAGGAGCTCGAGCGCCGGCGGGAGACCGTCCGGAATGAGATCGACGACTTGCACAATCAGGCGGCCGCCCTCGGCATGTCGGCGAAAGAGGCCGCGGACTTCGCCTTTCAGGTCGACTTGGTCCGGCAAGGCTTCGCGGCGGGCTCCGCGGAGTTCAATGCGTTCCTCGCTCAGTATCGCGCCGGCATCGACGAGCTCGAGGAGCGTCAAGGCAATTGGGCCCTGGGGGCGCGCGCCGCGCTCAAGGATTACGCCGACGAGGCGAAAAACATATCGGGCGCGACCTATGGATTCGTCTCCGACCAATTCGCCGGCCTCGAGGGACTCGCGCGGCAATTCGCGACGACCGGCAAGGCCTCGTTTAAGGATTTCGCGCTATCCGCGATCGCGGACCTCAATCTTTTGATCTTCCGGATCAAGGTCCTCGGCCCGCTGGCGAATTGGATCGCCGGCCTCATGGGGGGAACGCCGGGATTGCCGGCCGGCATCATGGCGGACCCTAACGGCATCGCGCCGGGTCGAGCTCGAGGCGGGCCAGTCGATCGAGGCCGCCCCTATGTCGTCGGCGAGGAGGGCCCGGAGCTCTTTGTCCCCGGATCGTCCGGCTCGATCGTCCCTAACGGCGAGCTCGCCGGCGTGACGATTTCGGCCTCGATCGTCGTCAATCAAAACGGCTCGGCGGAGTCGAGCGTCCGGAGCGATCACTCCGACGGGAATCGCTTCGGCGAGGCGCTCGTCGCCGCTGTCCGGAGCGTCGTCATTGACGAGACCCGGCCGGGCGGCGCGATCGAGCGCATAGCAAGGGGGCGGAGATAATGGCCGTTTTCGTCGTCGATCCGGATTGGGAGTTTAATTGCGAGGAGGCTCCCAAGGTCGCGCGCGCGCAATTCGGGGACGGCTTTTCGCAGCGATCGGCCGACGGGATCAATAACAACCCGCGGCGCTATCGCCTCACGTTCGGCACGCGGACAACCGCCGAAATGCAAACGATCCGGACCTTCCTCCGCGATCGCGGCGGCGTCGAGTCCTTTGACTGGACTCCTCCCGACGACGACGCCGGCAAATGGATTTGCCCCGAATGGAGCCGCGTCGGCCGCCGCGCGGGCATTCACAATATGACGGCGATTTTCGAGGAGGTCTTTGAGGGATGATCGAGACCGAGATTCAAAAGCTCGCGACGTCCGCTCGGATCGAGCTTTTCGAGCTCGATCTCTCCGCGCTCGGCGGACCGTTGACGCGCGTTCACGCCGGGACAAACCGGCTCCTCGCGCCGATCGTATGGCAGGGCAACACCTACTCGCCGTATCCGTTCAAGGCGACCGGCTTCGCGATCACGGCCGACGAGAAGGCTCCGCGGCCGCGGCTACAGGTCGCCGACGTTACCGGCCTGATCTCGGCGCTCAATGCACAATACGACGACATAGTCGGCGCGACCGTCACGCGCCGGCGGACCTTCGCGAAATACCTCGACGCCGTCAACTTTCCGGGCGGCGTCAACCCGACGGCCGATTCCGACGAGGAGGCCGTCGACATTTGGTTTATCGAGCGCAACTCAAACGAGGTCCCCGGCGAGGCCGCGGAGTATGAGCTCGCGTCCGCGCTCGATCTTACGGGAGTCGAAATCCCCGGTCGCGTCGTCGTGCAAAACGTTTGCCCCTGGGATTACCGCGGCGATGGTTGCGGCTATGCCGGCGGGCCCGTCGCGACGATCGCCGACGCGCCGACGTCCGACCCGGCGCTCGATCGCTGCGGCAAGCGGACGCGCTCTTGCAAACTCCGGTTTGGCGAACACGGCGAGCTCCCTTTCGGCGGTTTCGAGGGAGCGGGGACAGTCAGGCTTTGACAATGGACGCAACAACCGAGGCTCTATTCGTCGATTACGCGCGCCGCTCCTATCCGGAGGAGGCCGGCGCGTTCCTTGTCGCGCGCGGCCTCCGCTTCAAGCTCCACCTTTGCCGCAACGCGAGTCCGAAACCGACGGAGTCGATCGTCACGACGCCGGAAGATTGGGAGGCGGCGGAGTCGATCGGCGAGATCGTCGGATTCGTCCATTCTCACCCGCACGGCTCCGCGGCCCCCAGCAAGCACGACATAGAGGCTTGCCGCGCGAGCGGCGAGGCTTGGTTTATTTGCGGCTTCCCGGCTGGGATCGACGGTCCGCCGGAATGGTCGCGCGTCGCCGGCGCGATCTCGGAGCTCCCGTATATCGGCCGGCGCTTCGTGCATGGCGTGACGGACTGCGGCTCTATGGTCCGCGATTACTATTGGCGCGAGCTCGGCCGGGACATTCCGGATTTCTACCGGGCCGATCGCTGGTGGGACCGCGGCGAGGACCTTTACGTCGAGCATTTCGCCGAGGCGGGTTTCGAGGTCGTCGCCAAATATCCAGGCGTCGACGTCCTCCGCCTCGCCAGATTGCACGACGTTTTGCTCATGAATGTGGGATCGGCGCGCGTGAATCACGCCGCGATATGGCGCGGCGCTAACAAGATTCTGCATCACCCTTACGGCCGGCTCTCGCTCGAGACCATGCTCGACACCTACCACATTGACCGGACCGTTTATCTCTTGAGGTTCCCCGATGCTTAGGACTGTTCGACTCTCCGGCGAGCTCGGCCGCAGATACGGCCGTTATCATCGGTTTGACGTCAGGACGCCGGCGGAGGCCGTCCGCGCTCTATGCGCCAACTTCAAGGATTTCGCCGATTGGCTCGTCGCGTCGCAAGAGCGCGGCGTCGCCTATCGGGTCCTCGCCGATCGCGCGCCGCGGAGGCTCGAGGAGCTCCACGAGCATACGCCGGCGGACGTCATTACGATTTGCCCCGTCCTCTCGGCCGCGGGGAAAAACGGCCTCGTCGGGATCATTGCCGGCGTTGCGCTGGTCGCGGCCTCGTTTTTCCTGCCGGCGGCTCCGTTGTTCGCGGCGCTTCCCGGCGCGCTCGGATCGCTCTCGCTCTCGGGGATCGCGTTCTCGATCGGGACGTCGCTCCTCCTCGGCGGGATAACGTCGATCCTCTCGAAACCGCCAAAGCTCGAGGAGGCAAAGTCGGCCGAAAACAAGCCGTCCTATTACTTCAACGGACCAATCGTCACGAGCGGCCAGGGCGACGCGGTCCCGATCGGGTATGGGCGCGCGATCGTCGGCGGAATCATCATCGGCGGCGAGCAAGTCGCCGAGGAGCTCGCGCTCAATGAGTGACCGTCGTAAATCGCTCCTCGATCTCCGGCGGAAACGCTCGCGCGTCCTGATCGGCCGCAAGGGCGGCGGCAAGGGCGGCGGCGGAGGAGGATCGCCGGAGGAGAGTCCGGACTCCCTCCGCTCGATCGCATACGCGCACGTCCTCATTCTCCTAGGCGAGGGGCAAATCAAGGGCCCGGCGCGCGGCAATAGCTGGACTAAATCGACGCTGCTAAACGAGGTCGTCGTCGAAAACGCCGACGGCACTTTCAACTTTCAGCGGGTCCGGATCGAGGGCCGGCTCGGAACCGCCGATCAAAGCTATATTGCGGGAATCAGCGGCGCGCCGAATGAGATTCCCGTCGGCGTCGAGCTCCTCCAAAACGTTGGCGTCGTTAAGACGATCACAAACGCCGCGGTCAATCGCGCGCGCGTCACGATCGGGATTCCGCGCCTCGTCAGTATCGACGGCTCCGGCGATCTCCGCGCGACCTATGCCGAGTGGAAAATCGAGCTCCGCTCCAATGGCGGCCCGTGGGTCGAGGTCAACCGGACAAAGATCGTCGGCAAGTCGAGCTCGCGGTATCAGCGGTCGCATATGATCCCGCTCGTCGGCGATGCGCCGTGGGACATTCGAGTCACGCGCACTTATCCGGACTCGGCCTCGGCGAAGATCGAAAACGAGACATGGTGGGACTCCTATACGGAGATCATCGACGCCAAGTTTCGCTATCCTCATTCGGCGCTGGCATACCTCGAGGTCGACGCGAAACAGTTCCCGTCGCTGCCGCGGCCGGCTTTCGACTTGTATCTCCTCGAGGTCAAGGTCCCGACGAATTACGATCCCGAGACGCGCACCTATAGCGGCACCTGGGACGGGACCTTTAAGGTCGCTTGGACCGATAATCCGGCCTGGTGCTTTTACGATCTCGCGACCAAGGTCCGTTACGGGACCGGGCGCTATATCAGCGAATCGCAACTCGACAAATGGGCCTTTTACCAGATCGCCCAATATTGCGACGAGCTCGTCCCCGACGGCTTCGGCGGGCAAGAGCCGCGGTTTACCTGTAACGTCTACATTCAAAGCCGCGAGCAAGCGCGCAAGGTCCTCGCCGATCTCGCCTCGGTTTTCCGCGGTATGATGTTTTGGGCCGGCGGCGGCCTTGTCGTCGCGCAAGATGCTCCGACGACGGAGCCGCCGGAGCTCTACACAAACGCCAACGTCATTGACGGAAAATTTAGCTGGCAGGGCTCGCCGAGATCGCAGCGGCACTCCGTCGCGCTGGTCTCATGGAACGACCCGGCGGACCTCTACAAGCGCAAGATCGAGTATGTCGAGGACCCGATCTCGCTCGCGCGCTATGGCTACAAAGAGACGGGCGTCGTCGCTTTCGCTTGCACGAGCCGAGGGCAGGCGAACCGCGTCGGCCGTTGGTTGCTGTATAGCGAGCGCGCCGAGGACAAGATCGGGACATTCCGCGTCGGTCTCGAGGGACTCCGCTCCGCGCCGGGCAAGATCGCGAAGATCGCCGACGCCAAGCGCGCGGGGAAGCGGATCGGCGGGCGCATCACCGCGGCGACGAGCTCGTCGATCACGCTCGATCGCTCTTTCACTTTTGAGCCGGCCGTCACGTATACGCTTTACGTCGTCGGCTTTGACGGCACGACCCAGCAAAGGACGATAACCAACGGAGCCGGCGCGACGTCGCTCGTCAACGTGACGCCGGATTTCGACGCGACGCCGATTGTCGACGCCGTTTGGATCATCGGGGAGCCCGCGCTCGAGCCGGAGACGGTCCGCGTCCTCGGCATATCCGAGACGGACTCCCACGAGTATGAGGTCACGGTCGCGCGTCACAACCCCGACAAATTCGGCGCGGTCGAGCAAGGCTTGATCCTCGAGACGCCGCGGACCTCGACGATCAACACGCAACCCGCGGCCCCGTCCAATCTCACGGCCGAGGAGTTCCTTTACGAGGACGGCGGGCAAGTCCGATCGGGCGCGATTTTCGGATGGAATGAGCCGGCCGGCGGCGCGACCTATGAGGTCTCTTACACTTCGCCCGATGGCGACGAGGTCCTCGTCGATCGCGTCACGAAAAACTCGCTCGAGGTCCGTGACACATTGCCGGGCGTCTATGCGTTCCGCGTCCGCGCGATCAACCTCCTCGGCTTCCCGTCGTCGGTCGCGAATTTCTCGATCGAGATTTTCGGCAAGCTGGCGAATCCCGCCGACGTAACCGGCTTGACCCTGTCGCCCCTCGCCGACGGCGCGGCGCGGCTCTCTTGGGATCGTCACCCCGATTTGGACGTCCGGATCGACGGTCAAATCGTGATTCGCTTCACGCCGGAAATCGGGCCCGCAATTGATTGGGAGGACGGGATCGAGTCTGACGTCGTCCCCGGCGCGTCGACCAACTCGACGGTTGCGTTCGTGAGTGGGACCTATCTCGTCAAGGCGCTGGATTCCTCCGGCCGATATTCCGACACCGCGGCGAAGGTCGAAACGAGCGCGCCGTCGACGCTCCCATATTTGCCGATTGCCACCTTGACCGAGCATCCGACCTTTCCAGGGACAAAGGTCAATACGGTTGTCGTCTCCGGAAAGCTCCGGCTCGACGCCGCGGGCCTGTGGGACTCGATCCCCGATTTCGACGCTGTTCCGTCAATCGACGATTTCGGCGGCCTCGCGTCGAGCGGCTCGTATGACTTTGCGACCGTAATCGACGCGGGAGCGGTCTATGCGGCCGTTCGGTTGACGGCGATCGTCAAGGCGACCGCCTTCTCGATTGCTTTCACGGTCGACGATCGGCCGGGAGACGTAGACTCATGGACCGATTGGGACGGCGGCGACGCCGGCCTCGTCTCGGCGCGCTTGCTGATCTCCTCGACGAATGACGATCCCGGCGGCGCTCCGACCTGGGGCCCGTGGCAGGACTTCACGGTCGGAAACTATACCGGGCGTGCGTTTCGGTTCCGCCTCGAGCTCGAAACGCTGTCGACCGATCAAAACATCGAGGTCTCGGAGCTTTCGGTCTCGGCGAGCTTGCCGCGCCGCGTCGAGGGGCAAGAGGACTATTTCGCCTCTGCGGCAGGCGTTCACGTCACCTTTGAGCAACCCTTTTTCGCGCGACCGGCGATCGGCATTACGCCGGAGGACCTCACGTCGGGCGACAAATGGACCGTAACAAATCAGACCGCAACCGGGTTTGATGTGATATTTAGGAACAGCGGCGGGACGGCGGTCGCCCGCGTCTTTGACTGGATGGCAACCGGCTACGGGGCAGAAATCATATGAGCCAGCACGATCTAGACGCAGCCAACGGCAGCGGCGCAACCGTCCGCGGGGACTACAACGCCGCGCTTGTAGCTCTCGCGACCATGCAAAGCGGCCCGACGGCTCCGCCGGCGACGTTCCCTTTCATGCTGTGGGCCGACACGACGGCCAACGTCCTGAAACAGCGCAACGCCGCTAACTCCGCTTGGCTCGAGATCGGCACGCTCGACACCGAGCAGCTCGGCATCCTCGACCGGATCACGGGGACGGCCTCATTCAAGCGGCTCAATTCGACGCCGGCGCTCGCAACGATCGCGCAAATCCAAGCGGCGATAACGACGCTCACGCCGGGAGCGGAAACCGGCAATATCAGCCTTTGGACCAAGACCGCCGGCGTCCTCTCTCAAGTCTTGCTCCTCTCGTCGATCGCGCGCTTGATCGGATCGACGGGCGAGCTCTATTGGGCCGACAACGGCGCGACCGAGGGCCCGGATTGGGATTTGATCCGGGATAGCGCCTCGCCGCTCGCAAACGATCTCCTCGCCGGCCTCCGCTGGCGCTATCGGGACTCCGCCGCAAACCTCGAGATCGGCGCGAAGATCGTCGCGACGCTCCTCGATCCGACCAACGGATCGGAGGACGTCGCGCTCGACGTCTTTACCCAAGTCGCCGGCGCGCTCGCGTC
>JBFXBB010000100.1:0-9395 GCA_050183685.1 Amphiplicatus sp. | reverse complement strand
TCGGCGCGCGCGAAGATGGCCTCAAGACGCGGGCCGATCGCATCGATGCGCCGGTTCATTTCAGCGACGGACCAGGTTTTCAGAATTTCTAGGCCGACCGAAATGACGCCCGCGGCGTTGATCACATAATCCGGCGCATAAAGGCCGCCCCTGTCGGACAGGGCCTGATCCATGTCGGGCGTCGCGAGCTGGTTGTTCGCAGCGCCCGCGACGATCCTCGCTTTCAAGGCGGCGATCGAGTCCTTGTTGATCGAGCCGCCGAGCGCGCAGGGCGAGAAAATATCCGCCTCGGCGGCGATCGCCTCATGCGGCGCGAGGATGCGCGCGCCGAAGCGCCGGGCCGCCTCCCTCGCCGCCTTCTCGTTCACATCGGCGACGAGAAGCGCCGCGCCCGCCTCATGCAGGAGCGCGGCGAGCGCCATGCCGACGGCGCCGACGCCAAGGATCGAGACTTTCAAGTCCTTAAGGTCGGTGCGCCCGAGCCTGCGGCGCGCGGCGGCCTCGACGCCGCGAAAGACGCCCCGCGCGGTGAAGGGCGCGGGGTCGCCGCCGATCCCGTCTTTTTGGACGCCGCCGACATAGGGCGTGACCTCGCTGACGATTTTTAGATCGCCATCGTTGATTCCTGAATCCTCCGCAGTGTAATAAAGTCCGTCCATCGCGTTCAGCGCCTCGCCGAAGGCGCGGAAGAGCGGCGGCGATTTATCCTTATACGGATCGCCGATAATGACGGCCTTGCCGCCCCCGAACGGGATGCCGCCCATCGCGTTCTTATAGGTCATCGCGCGCGACAGGCGCTTGACGTCGTCGAGCGCCTCCTCGAACGTCGCATAGGCCCTGAAGCGGCAACCGCCGCAGCCGGGTCCGAGCGTTGCGTCATGCACGGAAATGATCGCGTCGAGGCCGCGCGCCTCGTCGCGAAAATGCATGACCTTGCGCCAGCCGGCGACCGACAATTCCCGCTTTTCCATCAGCCCCTCTCCGTTTCAAGACGCGCGTGATCGGCGGCGGCCCCGAGCCCGCTTCATTCCCGTCGGCTTGCCGCGTCCCGCGCTTGACACTTAGCAGAAGCCGCTAAATACATAGCCGAATCTAGGGACTTCCTCATGAAGCTCGACCAAATCGACCACAAGATCCTGAAACACCTTCAGGAAAACGCCCGCATCACCAATGCCGAGCTCGCCGACAAGGTCGGCCTGTCGCCGACGCCCTGCCTGCGGCGGCTGCGGCGGCTCGAAGCGGACGGGATCATCAAGGGCTACCACACGGAAATCAACCGCGAGGCCCTGGGCGTCAACGTCACGGTGATCATCCTCGTCAAGCTCGAACGCGAGGACGACGCGACGTTGCGCGAATTCGAGGCCGCGATCAAGCGGCGCTCGGAAGTGATGGAATGCTATCTCGTCACCGGCAAGTTCGACTATTTCATCCGCGTCGTCATTCCGACGCTCGCGGCCTATGAGTCGTTTCTCTCCGAGACAATCCTCCGTATGCCGAAGGTCGCGACAGTCGAGTCGAGCTTCACCCTGCGCGAGGTCGAGCGCAAGGTGGTCACGCCCCTGCCCCCGCCGACGGGGCGGTAGGCGCTTCGCCTCTGCTGCGGGCGATCAATCTCGATCGGCGCTTCCCCCGCGGCCATCCTTCGTGACGCCTCGCTTCGCGAGGCTCCTCAGGATGAGGCTGTCCCTTGTTGCAGCAAGCAGGGCCTCCTCCTGAGGAGGCGCGAAGCGCCGTCACGAAGGATGGGCCGGATAGTCCGATGCGGATTTATCGCCGCACGCTCATGGGCGAGATATTCAGGCCGTTCGCGTCAGAAGTCGGATGCCGGAGAATTCCGGCCGACCGGCGAGAGGCGCACTTAGTGCGATACCCCTACACCGCCAGGTTGCAAAGGCTGAAAGCCAATGCCGGCGCGGGCCGCTATGGTTAAGCCAATAGTTATCCCCCTACTTATCCCCGTACTTATCCCCGCCCCTTTTTTCTCGCTTATTATCATCGCCGCATCGTCAGGGCTGATGTCGGAGGCGACCCTCCCGCAGCGCCGGCGCGGCGAGACGAGCCTTGCTCTTTCTCATTGTGAAATGCGAAACGCGCCGGCGGGCCGCTGACGCGTCCGGAAGTCGGATGTCAGAAGTCGGAAATCAGAAAAATCACTTCCGATTTCCGACTTCCGGCTTCTGACTTCCGATTGGCGGCGCCAATCGGATATGGAGTTCCTTGAGCTGCCTGTCCGTCCCCTCGTTCGGGGCCTGCATCATCAGGTCCTCGGCCTGCTGATTGAGCGGGAAGGCGATGACCTCGCGGAGATTTTCAACGCCCGCGAGCAGCATGACGATGCGGTCGACGCCGGGCGCCGAGCCCCCATGCGGCGGCGCGCCATAGCGGAAGGCGTTCAGCATGCCGCCGAATTTCGCCTCGACCATCGCCGCCGGATAGCCGGCGATGTCGAAGGCCTTCAGCATGATCTCCGGCTTGTGGTTCCTGATCGCGCCCGAGGAAAGCTCGACGCCATTGCAGACGATATCGTACTGGAAGGCGGTCATGGCGAGGATCGTCTCCCGGTCGCCCTTGTCGAGCGCGAGGAAGGCGTCGTGATCGAAATTCGGCATGGAGAAGGGATTGTGGGAGAAGTCGATCCGCTTTTCCTCCTCGTTCCATTCATACATCGGGAAGTCGACGATCCAGCAGAAGCGGAACTCGTTCTCGGCGACGAGGCCGAGCTCGGCGCCGACTTTATTGCGCGCAAGGCCGGCGAATTTGTAAAACTCGTCCGGCTTGCCGGCGACGAAGAAACAGGCGTCGCCGACTTTGAGGCCGAATTGCGCGCGGATCGCTTCGGCGCGTTCGGCGCCGATATTCTTCGCGATCGGCCCGGCGCCGCCCTCCTCGCCCTCGCGCCAGAAGATATAGCCGAGGCCGGGCTGGCCCTCGCCTTGCGCCCAGCCGTTCATGCGGTCGCAAAAGGCGCGCGCGCCGCCCCCTGGCGCGGGAACGCCCCAGACCTCGATTTTGGGATCGCGTTCGAGCATCCCGGCGAAGACCTTGAAGCCCGAGCCGCGGAAGTGCTCCGAGACGTCCTGCATTTCGAGCGGGTTTCGAAGATCTGGCTTGTCCGAACCGTATTTCGCGATCGCTTGCCTGTAGGGAATGCGCGGGAAAGGCGGCGCCGTCACTTTCTTGTCCTGTCCGAACTCCTCAAAGACGCCGGCGAGCACCGGCTCGATCGCCGCGAAAACGTCTTCCTGCTCGACAAAACTCATCTCGAAGTCGAGCTGATAGAACTCGCCGGGCGAGCGGTCCGCGCGCGCGTCTTCGTCGCGGAAGCATGGCGCGATCTGGAAATAGCGGTCGAAGCCCGCGACCATCAAAAGCTGCTTGAATTGCTGCGGCGCCTGCGGCAGCGCGTAGAACTTTCCCGGATGGAGGCGCGACGGGACGAGGAAGTCGCGCGCGCCCTCGGGCGAGGACGCGGTCAGGATCGGCGTCTGGAACTCCATGAAGCCCTGCCCGATCATCCGCCGGCGGAGCGAGGCGATGACATTCGAACGCAGGACGATATGGCGGTGGAGGCTCTCCCGGCGAAGATCGAGGAAGCGATATTTGAGGCGGAGCTCCTCGGGGTAGTCGGGCTCGCCGAAGACGGGGACGGGAAGCTCCTCGGCCGCGCCGAGACTGTCGAATCCCCTGATCCGCACCTCGATATCGCCGGTCGCGAGATTGGGGTTCACGGTGTCGCCTTCGCGCGCGACGACCTCGCCCTCGACGCGGATGACGCTTTCCTGCCGGACTTTCTCGATTTCGGCGAAAAAGGCCGCCTCCGGCTCGACCACGAGCTGGGTCAGCCCATAATGGTCGCGAAGGTCGATAAAAAGGAGCCCACCGTGATCGCGCTTGCGGTGGACCCAGCCGGAAAGGCGCACGGGCGCCCCGACATCGGATTTCCTCAAGGCGCCGCAATGATGCGTGCGGTAGGCGTGCATTGTCGTCCCCTCATGAGCAGGCCCGCCGGAGTGGCGGCTCGCCGGCGCCCTGTCAAGGGAGGCATGGCGGCGGGCAAGGTCAGAGGTCCGAAATCGCCTTTTCGATGTCCCCAAGCAGGGAGGGCAAACTGCTCTCGATGACCGTCCAGAGTATGACGGGATCGACCTCGTCATAAGCGTGGCGAAGAACATTGCCTATCGCTCTCGCCCCGGCCCAGTCATGTCCTGGAAACGTCTCCTCGGCATAGGGGCCGAGCTTGATTGCGGCCTCTGAAAGCCTCAGCAAGCAGCGTTCCACCGCATCCTGCGTTTTTCGGTCAGCGAGAAACGCGGCCCGGTCCATTCCCTTCACATACTCGAAGATCGCCCGAATATTCTCGGCGATATCGCGCAGACGCAGCGCCGGATTACTGGAAGGCAACGAGGCGATCCCGTTCAATCGCGTGAAGGAGCCGCGGCCGGCGGACGGGTTCGGCGACTAGATCGACCGGCCGCCCGGCGATGGCTTCCAGGCGTCTTTGCAGCGCTTCCATTTGCCGGAACCAGGCAAGGCCTTCGGCGCGCCGCGCGAGGCGCACAACCAGATCAAGGTCGGAATCGGCCCGATCCTCGCCCCGCGCCACAGATCCGAAAACGGACAAGGCCGCAACGCCGGCGGAGCGAAGCTCCGGCTCGTGCTTTCTCAGCCTTTCAAGGATGCGGTCGCGTTCCATGAGCGGATTTTACGGCGCGCCGCTGCGATAGTCGAGCCGCGCTCCCGGGGTGACGGCCCGTCGCGGCGCTGATAGAAGCCGCGGGCTATGCGGGTCATCACCGATTCCAAGGAGCTTGAAGCCTTCTCCCGGGCGCTCGCCGAGCGCCCTTTCGTCGCCGTCGACACCGAATTCATGCGGGAAAAGACCTATTGGCCGATCCTCTGCCTCGTCCAGGCGGCGGCCGAGGGGCTTGAAGCGGTGATCGATCCGATGGCGGCGGGGATCGACCTTCGGCCCTTTCTCGATCTGATGGCGAATGAGCGCGTCGTGAAGGTGTTCCATGCCGCACGGCAGGATATCGAGATTTTCTACCAGTTGACGGGCGCCGCGCCGGCGCCGCTATTCGACAGCCAGGTCGCGGCGATGGCCTGCGGCTTCGGCGACCAGATCGGCTATGAGCCCTTGATGCGCGGGCTGCTCAAGGCCTCGATCGACAAGGGGCCGCGCTTTACCGACTGGTCGCGCCGGCCGCTCTCCAAGGCCCAGCTCGCCTATGCGCTTTCCGACGTCACCCATCTGCGCGACGCCTATCCGATTCTGCTCGAAAGGCTCGGCGAGGACGGGCGGGCGAAATGGGTCGAGGAGGAGATGGCCGCGCTCGCCGATCCCGATCTTTACCGCGCCGATCCCGAGCGCGCCTTCGAGCGAATGAAGCTTCGCGGCGTCAGGCCCGCCGAGCTCGGTCCCCTCGTCAAGCTCGCCGAATGGCGCGAGCGCGAGGCGCAGGCGCGCAATATGCCGCGCGGGCGCATTCTGAAAGACGAGGCGATTTTCGAACTCGCCCGCCTTAGGCCGAAGACCCCCGAGGAGCTGTCGCGGGCGCGTTCGATCCCGACGGGTTATGAGCGCTCGAAATCGGGCGCCGGCATGATCGAGGCGATCGCCGCGGGCGCGGCCCTGCCGAAATCGGCCTTGCCGGCGGTCGACCGCGCCGAACGCCGCGCCGCGCCGCCCGCCGATGTCGTCGAGCTGTTGAAGGTGCTCTTGAAACGCCAATGCGACCGCTATCGCGTCGCGCCGAAGCTCGTCGCCTCGACATCCGACCTCGAAGCGATCGCCCTCAGCGACAAGGCGGACGTCCCGGCGCTGCATGGTTGGCGCGGGGAAATATTCGGCGCGCTCGCGCTGAAGCTGAAGCGGGGCGAGCTGGCGATGCGGTTGAAAAATGGCGGCGTCGAGTTCATCGAAGTCGCCGCTCAGTAATAGACCTCTGTCGCCTCGGCCCCATAGGCGCCGGCGAGCGCTTCGAGCCGCTTTCTCGGCAGTTCGCCCATCAGGGATTGGCGCTCTTTCGGCGCCTTGAATTCGAGCTTGCCGCCGGCGATGCGCAAGGCGCAGCCGACAAAGGCCGCCGGCGCCTTCGGGGCAAGATGCGCGGCGAAGCGCATCGCAAGGCCGAGCCGCATCGCCCGCTCGCTCTCCTCGGCTGAGAGCAAGGCGAGGATCGCCTCATCGATCGTCGTCGGAAAGCGGCCTTCGTGCCGACAGTAAAGCGACAGCGCGACGGCGACCCGCTCGGCATGGGAGACGCCGTAAAGCTGCGCGCGGAGCGCCGTGTCGAAGGCCTGCATCGCGCGAAGATCGGGCTGGAAAAAAGCGCCGACATCGGCAAGGAGACAGGTCGCGACCCGAACGCGCCGCGCCTGCGGCGTCTCTCCCTCGAAAAGCGGCGCCGTCAGCGCCGCGAGCGCGTCGCCGAAACCGGGCTCGGGCGAATGCCTGTCGGCGAGGAAGCGCGCTCCGGCGAAGAGCGGGTCGATCGCCCGCTCCTCGGCGTCGAGGTCGCGATAAAGGAGGCCCTCCCGAATGCCGCCGGCGGAGATCATCACCTTCTCGACGCCGGTCCGTTCAAGCACCGATTTCAGGATGAGCGCCGCATAGGGAAGCGTGTCGATGCGCCGCCGCGGAATGCCGGGAATCTCCTGGAGCGAGCGCGGCGTCTGGCGCGCGACGAGATCGCAGATCGCCGCCGCGTCGGCCGTCGGAAATTCATAGTGATGAAAGACCGAAAGCGGATAGCGGCGCTTCAGCATATGGATGCGCCCGATCGCGCGCCACGCGCCGCCGACCGAATAAAGCGTCGCAAACCGGCCTTTCTTCAACCAGCCGACGCTGTCGAGCTCCCGGTCGATGATGCGCGCCGCGGCGCCGACAGCGCCCCTCTGCATCAGCCGCAAGGGACCGATCGAAAGGCTCGCGCTGTCGCCGACGGCGCCCTTGTCGACGCCAATGAGTTCGAGGCTGCCGCCGCCCATGTCGCCGACAAGCCCGCTCGCGCCCGGCTCGCAGGAAATGACGCCGAGGGCGGCGAGCTCGGCCTCCTCGGCGCCGCCGAGGATCGAGGTCTTGAAGCCGAGCCGCTCCACGGCCTCGACAAAGGCGCGGCCGTCCGACGCCTCGCGCACCGCCGAGGTCGCAATGACGCGCGTCGGCGGATCGCCATGCTCCTCGATGAGGCGACGGAAGCGGCGCAGATTGCCGAGCGCATTGACGACGGCGCCGGGATCGAGCGCGCCTTGCGGCGTCATGTCGCGTCCGAGGCCGCACAAGGCCTTTTCATTGCAAATCTGCGTCGGCGCGCGCCGCGGCCCGTCATAGATGACGAGACGAACGGAATTCGACCCGATATCGACGACGGCCTGTCGCTCGCCGGAACGCCTCTCGCTGGATTGTCTCTCGCCGGCCGGTCCCTGACTGGCCTTGCGCTCCGGCGCGCCTGCGGCGGCGCCCCTATCCGAGATCGGCCTGTTCACCCTGTCCAACACTCGCGCCGCCCGCGCCTCGACCCGCGCCAAACTTTCCCGATTCGTCGACCAAAGCGCCCCTCATCGCGTCGATGTCAGCGATTTCGGCGCGTGATATTCGATCGCGGCCCCGCGCCCGGAAAGGCTCGGATTGATCATCATATAGGTATGGACGTTGAAAGGCGGCTCGCCCGGCAAGGGCGAGACGCGCCGATAGGCGCCCTCCGCATCGAGCCGCCAGCTCTGTTCGACGTCCTTCAAATTGGCGACCATGATCTGATCGAGCACCTGGCTGTGCACCGTCGGATTGGTGATGGGGCACAAGACTTCGACCCGGCGATTGAGATTGCGCGGCATCAGATCCGCCGAGGCGATAAAGACCTTGGCCTGCGGATGCGGCAAGGGCTTGCCGGCGCCGAAGCAATAGACACGGGCGTGTTCGAGGAATCGCCCGATGATGCTCTTGACACGGATGTTCTCTGAAAGGCCCGGCGCTCCCGGCCGAAGACAGCAAATGCCCCGCACCACCAGATCGATCTGAACGCCCGCCTGGCTCGCCTCATAGAGCTTGTCGATCATCACGCCGTCGACGAGCGCGTTCATTTTTGCCCAGATCGCGGCGGGCCTGCCGGCCTTTGCGTGGCGGATCTCATCGTCGATCAGCGCCGTTATTTTCTGGCGCATATTGATCGGCGCGACGAAGAAGCGCTCGAAGGCTTCGGGCCGCGCGGTCGAGGTTATGTAATTGAAGACCTTCGCCGCGTCGCGCCCGATCGAGGGATCGCAGGTGAAGAGCGAAAGGTCGGTATAAATGCGCGCCGTGATCGGGTGGTAATTGCCGGTGCCGACATGGGCATAGGTGCGCGTGCCGTCGGCTTCCTCGCGCACCACGAGGGAAAGCTTCGCATGCGTCTTATATTCGACGAAGCCGTAAACGACATTGACGCCGGCGCGCTCAAGCGCGCGCGCCCAGTTGATGTTCGCCTCTTCGTCGAAGCGCGCCTTTAACTCAACAAGCGCGGTCACATTCTTGCCCGCTTCCGCGGCCTCGATAAGCGTCTGCACGATCGGCGACTGTTTCGAGGTGCGGTAAAGCGTCTGCTTGATCGCGACGACCTGCGGATCGGCGGCGGCCTGCTTCAGGAACTGCACCACGACGTCGAAGGACTCATAAGGATGGTGGACGATGATGTCCTTCGAACGAATCGCGGAGAAGCAGTTGCCGCCATGTTCGCGGATGCGCTCCGGGAAACGCGGCTCGAAAGGCGGAAAAACGAGGTCCAGGCGATCGGCGGGAATCAATTCCGAGCTCTGCGCAAGACCGAGAATGCCATCGATCTTGACGACGTCTTGCGGCGTCGCATGCAGCTTCTCGCTGACAAGATTTTGCAGCGATGTCGGCATGGAGGCGTCGATCTTGACCCGGATAACGTCGCCGCGCCGGCGCCGCTTCAGCATCGTCTCGAACAGGCGCACGAGATCTTCGGCTTCTTCCTCGACCTCGACGTCGGAATCGCGCAGCACCCGGAAGGCGCCATGCGCGGCGAGCTCATAGCCCGGAAACAGGTGATGGACGAAGGAGACGATGATCTTTTCAAGGGCGATGAAACGGATGACGCTGCGTCGATCCTCGGTGCGCCGATCCTCGCCGAGGCCCGGCGGCAGGCGCACGAAACGCGCGCGTTTCAACGGCGCCGGCAAGAGCGCCGTCAGCATCGCGCCGTCGCGCCGCTTCATATTGAGGCAAAGCACGAAGCCGAGATTGGGAACGAAGGGAAAGGGATGAGCCGGATCGACCGCGATCGGCGTCAGGGTCGGAAAGATGTTGCGCATGAACTCGTCTTCGAGCCAGGCTTTCTCCTCCGCCGTCAAGTCCTCGGCGTCGAGTATCTCGACGCCGGCGCTGCGCATGTTCG